>WTJO01000021.1 GCA_011524805.1 Alphaproteobacteria bacterium | reverse complement strand
TTTATGCCTTATGTAAGCATCCAAATTTTCTTTTTCTGCATCGATGTTTTGTATAGTTTTATCATAAGATGGCGCAGAGCCTGCCTCTGCCAGCAGCAATAATTCATGCCAGTAAACAGCCTGCGCAATACTGGCTCGCGTCGGACTGCCTGCAAGCTCCACCATGATTTTTTGTCTGGCGACATTTTGCTCAAGAAAAAGTGTCCATATTTCAAGGAAATTGGAGTCTAGTGATTGCTGCAGGTGAAGCTGCTTGTTGTTGTCGTCATTCACTGTCTTCATTAAATCTTAGACCCGTAGCATTCAACATCGCCGTTATAGTGTAACATAAGAAATATTATTGCGAGACGTAAAATACCCATAACGGGCAATATTCACCCAATGTAACAGTGGCCTCACGGTCTTTCAGCTACATTAACACGTCTTAGGCGGGCAAAATCACCGCCCAGAAAAAACCAGCCCGAACTGGCGGCAAACAGCCCTAGCATAATCAGATGAAGCGTTTGTGCTGTCATTATCCCCAGCAACAGACCGGCCAGAAGCGGGCCCGCTGCCGCGCCAATATCGCGCCATGTCTGGTTTCTGGTTAGGGCATGCATATGGTCATCCCTGTATAATGCAGCAGAAGCCGCCGGAAATAGCGTGCCAAGCGCGCCTCTACATATCACCAGCGCGGCAGAGCCGGCCACCAGATAGCCCATGCCAATCGCAAAGAACCCACACCCGCATATCACCAGCATCACCACGAGCGGGATAGCCAGCCCGAATCTATCAGCGATATTGCCAGAAACAGGCGCTATTAACATCTCACCCACACGCCGCAAGGCCAGGATTACCCCGCCAATAATGATCGCCGCATCTACCCCCGAAACAGGTATCCACATCAGCGCAATTGTAACTGTAAAAACCCCGTCAATGCCAAATCCCATCCAGAAAATCAGCCCATCAACAGCTTTGGGGCGCGGAATCCTGATAGATTTCCATAATGCTGTTCTGGCAGGCGGGATGGCCGGCGCATCTTGCGGGCTAAGACACCATGCAAGCAAAAGTGCAGATGTTGAGAGCATCCCGATATAAATAAAAATATCCTGTGGTCCTGTGATGGCAACCGCCCATGTGCCAAGCGACATAACCAGCAGCGGGCCAATCTGTTCAACTGACCTGCTAATGCCTATCCGCACACCTGTTTTGGCAGCATTGGCAGACGCATAATCCAAGGTGACAATCAGCAATCCGGCATAGGATAACCCCCATAAAATACGCATCGGCGTTAACAGCCAGAGCCCGTCAAACAACCCATATCCCAGCGTAGAAATAGCGGCGGTAAGGGCAGTAAGAAGAGCCAGATTCCGTGCCCCTATCTGCTGGCCCAGCTGCACAATCAGCCCATAGGTAAAGGTGCGGATTATCCTGTTCACCGCCAGCAGAAACCCGACCGCAGCAATGCTAAGCCCGAAGGCGGCGGCATGCACAGGCAGAATGACATAAAGCAATGCATCGCCCAGCAACGAGATGGTCAGCACCCATGACGATAGCCAGACATTACGGTGAAGCAGTCTATCTGCCTTAGCCCTGACCACTGACTAGCGCCTCTTATCTGAGATTATGAGCCTGCAGATAATCACAACATGCCTGCTTTCTGGCGTGCAATCAGCCCCATCGCAGCTACCACCAGCCGTGAGACAGCCAGCCCGCCCAGCCCGTCAATATCTACTTCTGGCAGAATTTCAGCCACATCCATGGCGGCAATCGGTGCCTGTTTTGCAGCCCCCTCTAACAGCGCCAAGAGCTGGGCATAGCTTAGCCCGCCCGGCGCGCGGCCAATGGTGTTTGGTGCAACAGACGGGTCAAGTGCATCAATATCGAAACAAATGATAAGCTCGGTATCTTTCGGGATGGCAGAAAATACCGCCGCAACCCCTTCTACATGAATCTGTTTAGCGGTAAAAAACTGTGCGCCCCATGCCAGCGCATCACGATAATCATCCTGATGGGCAGAGCCAATGCCGCGTGCGCCGACCTGAATAATATTGTCAATATGCCCCATCTCTGAGGCGCGTCTCATGGTCGAAGACAGGCCAAGCCGCTCACCCATATGCATATCGCGCCAGTCAATATGGGCATCAATCTGCAAGATAGTAAACCGTCTGCCTGTGCTGCCCATCGCCTCTATCATCGGAATTGGCACTGAATCATCACCACCAATCACAATGGGCGTTATCCCTCTGCCGGCAAGGGTGGCAGTAGCCGCAGCAATCGCCGCCCGATTACTGGCAAAATCTGTCTCGCTATAGGGCAGATCCCCGCAATCAACCGCCGGCAAACAGCCCACCGGAAAGACAGGCCCGTCAATATCAAAATTATATCTGTCACGATTGGCTGTCAGCGCGGCCATCGCCGTCCGCAATGAGGCAGGGCCATTTTTTGCATAGGCGCCAACAGACCCATAGGGCGTTGCGGCAGGCGCGCCAATAAAGGCAGATGAGGCAGAAGCACTGGCCAGATCATCACATTTTTGAAGCCCCAGAAATGTATCAGCTTTTTGCGCCCCGAACAGCGCCCCCAGATCAGCCTTGTGCGACATTGCCTCTCCTCCGGATTGGGTGTAATACCCCCTAAATGCGAAACTCTATCCACCTTAGCGATTCACCAGAGCAGAATCCATGATTATCCACAGCGCACACTATGGAGAGGAGATAGGGATTTTAGCCAAAAAACAGCCCCCTACCCCAGCGCGTCTCGCCATGGCGGGTTGCATCCTTTTTGCATACAGTTCAGCGCGGCTGCCCTGCCGGCATAGATAACCATCTGCTCTTTTTGATGTGCGTTCAGCCCGTCAAGCCCTTCCAGATAGCTGCCTTCGGCCAGCCAGACCAGCATTGATGCCATAAAGGTATCACCTGCCCCGACTGTATCTTCCAGCCTGTCAACTGCCACGGCAGGCACATTATGCCATTTCCCATCATGATAGAATGAGGCACCATCGCCGCCTCTGGTCAGCACAATAATATCTGCCGAAGTTGCTTTTACCAGCTTTGTCAGCGCCTCTTTTTCTGTGCATCCATCATATATCCAGCCCAGATCCTCATCACTTAGCTTGAGAATATCTGTGCGTGCCAGAAGCCGGTCAAGACGGGCGCGGTAATTATCGGGGTCTGAAATAAATGAGGCTCTGATATTCGGGTCAAGCGATAGCGGTATCTGCCTGTCTTTGCAGGCAATCGCAAACCCCTCCCAGACATCTGCATCTTCGCCATCTGCCAGCGCAAGCGAGCCGGTATGAAACAGGCTGACATCCATATCAAGATGGCCAGATAGCGCCGACAGGCTGACCTGACGTTCTGCGGTGCCCTCACGATAAAAGGCATAGGTCGGCACCCCGTCTTCCAGCGCGACCATCGCAAGCGAGGTTGGCGCATCTACTCTGCCAGCCAGCAATTCAACCTGTGAGGCGGTGATATGGGCGGCCAGATGCTGGCCGTTTGCATCTTTTGAGATAGGCGTCAGATAGCCAGTTCTTTGTCCCTGACGGCCAATCGCCATCGCCAGATTATACGGAGAGCCGCCCGGCACAGCTTCAAACAGGGCATTTGCCCCCTGCATGCCTGTCTGGATCATATCCATCAGATTTTCGCCACCAACCAGTATCATACCGCCCTCATCCGCTATTCAGCTATCTGTGCCGATGGTATGCACTATTTCAGCCCATCTGTTCAAGCCCCACTGGCTAAAAATTGCTATCGCGAATTTTTCTGAGATTACCAATACAGAGGAAAAACAATACCTCTATTGGCTGAATAAAAGGGATGCCTGCATTGCTCTTATCTGCGTGCCTTTGCTAATCACGTTCTGTGCTGCATTCTGAAGAAGCTGCTGTTTAATCAACCCTGACATTTCCTTTGCTATATCAGCATCTACAATTCGGCCTATCGCGGTTTCCATTTTCAGAGCCTTGAACAGTTGAAATTCTAAATTGTGTCCCAACCTGTTTTTTGTAGCACCAAGATAAGTTTGCGTTGCCAACAAATGTTCTGAAATATTTCTGATAAGAAGGGTAGCTTCAAGAGATTTTTCAACGGTTGAAATATCTATTGCATCCAGATCACGGTAAATATCATTCCGATAATCATTGGTGATTGTAACATGCAATTCATCAACAAATTCCTGTATACCGTCTGAATGCATATAGCTCACTTCCAGCCTAAAAACATTTTCATTACCCGAAAATAGCAATGGCCTACTACTATCAGATGTGATTGTTCCTGTTTCATCTATTTCAAAAAATCCATCTAACAAATTTTCCTGCCCACCCTTCAATGTAAATTTGCCTTCAAAATTATCAGCTTTTGCGAAATTCTGAAGATAAGTAGGTTGAAATCCATCCACTTGTATCTGTTTGGATTCGATTGTTCGAACGGAAGTTACTGACTTTCTTACAGAAGAAGGTGTTAATCCGAGGGTTATACTTTCTTCATGATGAAGTCCATTATTAGCCTTATACACTAAAGAAAACTTATATTCTTGTTGCAAGTTGTGCCTTACAATCGACGGTCGCGAGCGAATAGAATTTGAAATATCATCTATCTCGAATTTACCTGCATCTTCACCAATCAGAGAATAACTTCCGCCTGGATGGTGGCGCTCAAAATTGTATGAGCTAGTTAGGCTATCAAGCGATATTCTGATTTCATCCGCATCCTCTGCTGTAAATCTGGCTTTTGCTGAATAGGTATCATCTAGCCCAAGTGCAATATTCTGAGTAAATACACTGTTATCAGGCGCCACATAGCTAACAGAAAAACGGTAATCTCCACCACGCCTATCTGCAAAATCTATCGGCCGACGGTTTACAATTTTGTTATTGTCTAGCAGCTCAAAGCTGGAGGAATCAGCGCCTTCAAATCTTAATGAACCGCCGCTTCCTTTCAGAAAAATAAAATCACTTAGCTGCGATAGATCGGATAGTAATAACTCAACCTCGCCTGCTTCTTGCGCAGTTGCAATTGCCGATACGGAATTCAATAGTGGGTCGAGTGTCAGGGTAATTGCTTCTGTATGGGTGTTCCCATCAGGGTCATCATAGACCAAATTAAAACTATAGCTGGACTGGTCGGCAATAAAAAGCCTACTGCCGTCAAGATTTGTGATTGAACCTGTAATAGTATCAACATTGAATTTGCTAGCATCCAGACCTGTTAGGCTGAAACTACCACCCTTATGCCGACCATAATAGGAAGCTGAACTGGCTAAATCTTCAAGCTTAATGATAATGCCACTTCCTTCAACAATAGACAGGTTTGCGGTCGAACTATATGTCTCTGCCAAATTTATTTCCAGCTCTGCAGCAAAAGTGTCACCGCCAGATCCTGCAGTTTCTGTATAATTCACCGTAACACGGAAAACATCATCCGCCCTATCACCGATCAAGATTGGATTAACTGTCTCGAGATTGCCAAATGCCGAAAACTGAAACAAATCAGCATCAGGGCCGGACAAGCTATAACTGCCACCGTTACCATCGCGCAATGCGAAGGCTTTTAGCAAAACGAGGTCATCCACTAAAATGGTTAGATCATCTGTTTCCTGAACAGTTGTGACCGCATCTGAATGGAGAGATTCTGTTAAAGATAAAGTTATATCCTCTGTATGTACGTCACCATTGTTTGCTGTATAAACAAGTGAAAATCTGAAAGGGTTTTTGGTGGCAGTAATAATCTGGGCAGCTGCATCTGAGAGAATGTCGCCTGTAATTGTATCCACAGAAAAATAACTAGCATCTACCCCTGACAGACTGAAACTGCCGCCAGTATACCTGTCTCTGAAATCTTTTGACGAAGTAAGTTCGTCAATAGATAGGCTAATCTGGTCTGCTTCTTCGACAGTAAAGTTTGCAGTTGACCCAAAAGTGTCTGTAAGCAATAGGTCAACTGACTCTCTAAATATAGTGTTATCACTTGCTGTGTATAAGACATCAAATTGGTATAGGTGGTCTGCCCTGTCATTAAAATCAAGCGAAGCCGCGCTTGTTATATTTCCAGTTGGGTCTATCGAGAATAGGCTGTGGTCTCCTGAGCTCGTATCAATGCTATACACACCCCTATAGCGATCTCGTGATGCGAAGGCATCGAGACGTTCGAGCACATCTGAACCTAAATTGATTAAAGTCGCCTCTGGCACACTAACGGACGTCTGTGCCTGAAGTGCTTCTGTGATTGTCAAAGTGACCTGCTCTGAATTGGTAATTCCCCCTACCAGATAATCAACATTGAAATCATAGCTATCAGTTAAATTGTAAACTCTATTTCCTGTCAGCCGCATATTACCTAATGAGCTGATTTCACCCGTAGTTGGATTGATTGTAAACAGACCTGCATCTGCGCCTGATAACGAAAATGAGCCTGTTGGGTCAGTGTTATATTCATCCTCAGACCATGGTAACTGGTCTAGTGCGATTGTAAGCTGGTCAGTTTCTTCTGCTTCTATTCTTGTTGTTCTTGCAAGCGGGTTTCTGACATTCAACGTAACTGTTTCTCTGAATTGAACGCCATCTGAGGTACGTGTGAAAATTACATCAAAGTCATATCGGGGCTCGCTATTGAAATCTGTAGCACTGTTAGACAGTATCCTATTATTTGGAATATCCAGAGAAAATTTTGTGTCATCTGTGGGGGAAGAAGCGTCTGAAGCAGCTGGTGCCAAAGACCATACGCCGGCACCGCTAGATGCAAAATTGGAAATACTGCCCAAACCTGATAGGGGAATATCAGCAATCACATTATGGTTTACTGTCAGAGTAGAGCTCGCCTGCAAAGCTTCGCTTAGGGTTAGGGTAACATCCTCAATATGCACGTCACCACTCGTTGTGGTATATCTTAGCTCAAAATTATAGCTTGGCTGGGTTGCAAGCAGCAGGTCGCTTCGGGACACAATATCGCCAGAACCATTAAATTGGAAAAGACCAGCGTCAGTTCCCGCAAGCGAGAATGTTCCTCCCGCGTTAACAGGTTTCGCAGCATAAGTCTGCGAGGCCGTAAAGTCAGCAATTTCCAAAGTTACGAGCTGCGCTTCTTCCGCTGTTGCATTAGCCGTGGAATCAAGAGTATCTGTAAGATTTAATACAATATCATTTGTAAACACATCACCTCCGACGGAAGTGTATTCTACTGTTAAATTATAGACTGTCTGACTATCAAATTCCATTGGACCGCCAGTACTGTTCAAATTGCCATTAGGATCATGGGTGAACCTGGCTGCGTCTGTGCCGGAGAGTGCAAAACCACCTCCAGGGTTGGCACTCACATAGCTATCGAGCAATGAGAGTTCCGATCTGGCGATGGTAACAGAATTAGCCTCCTGGGCTGCTATGGTTGAGCTAGCGCCTAGTGAGGACAGCAAGTTCAGCGTTATATTTTCTTTGTGAAAACCACCATCAGCACGCCGATAGGTAACAGTAAATTCATAGTTTGATTTGGTTGCTCGGAGTAGCGCACCGGTAGAGCTAATCTCGCCAGTTGACTGGTTAGATATTGTAAAATAGCTAGCATCCGTTCCAGAGATACTGTAGGGCGTTACCCCGTTAGGTAGATTAGCCCCAGCGATTGTGTCAAGTTGCGCCAGCTTATCTCGGGTTATAGTAAGGGCATTTGACTCCATCGCTTCAAGCGTCACATCTGCTGATGATGTGCTTGATACGTTACCAAGTCCTTGCGTTACAGAAATATTTCGAATTGCGACTTCTGATGCAACCGTACCACCACTATCGATATCATATGACCCAGAAATAAAGATAAATTTATATCTGCCATCCTCACCCGCCCCAATGGTTTGGGAAATAGTCTGCGCTGCAACAGCACCACCATCTGTATCTGTAAAATCAAGCATCTTGATGGTGGTGCCGGTATCAACGTTGAGCAGATAGGCCATCACGTCAATTTGTTCGCCCCCAAGACCCTCCCATTGAAAACTAATCTGGTCATTCTGTTTTAGCCCTATTGCCTCATCTGAGACAATATAAGGGCCATGGGCAATGCCGTTG
>WTJO01000237.1 GCA_011524805.1 Alphaproteobacteria bacterium | reverse complement strand
ATTTCAGATAGCATATCTGCATCAAGCTGATGTGATTTTAATAGCTCAATTCTGTGACGCTGTAGCAGATTTTCTTTTTCCAATTGCGCCAGTTTTGAACGCTCAACCAGAATCTCGCGCTCAATTTCGGCTTTTGCCAACCAGCCCGTATCACCTGCAAAGGTATGAAATCCAAAAAATACGATTATCAATCCGCTGATAACAACTGACGATGCTACCCCAAGCGGCTTTCTCATAGACTGGAACATGTGGCTTTTTCCTGTATGCGCGAATCAATTTCATTCTAGTGAATCAAAACTGATTCGCAACGTCAAGAAAAAAGCGAATCGTTGTAAAAGCAGCGTTTTTAGCCAGTTTCCTATTTACGCATCCAGCCCCTGCCAGCATATAAAGCTGTCTGGCCAAGCTCTTCTTCTATCCGCAATAGCTGGTTATATTTTGCCAGCCTGTCAGAACGTGATAGCGAGCCTGTCTTAATCTGTCCGGCATTTGTAGCCACGGCCAGATCAGAAATAAAGGTATCTTCTGTTTCCCCTGAACGATGCGAAATAACCACACCAAATCCAGCCTGTTGCGCATCTGATATGGACTGCATGGTCTCGCTTAAGGTGCCTATCTGGTTGACCTTGACCAGAATGGCATTGCCTGCCTGCTCGTCAATACCGCGCTTGAGCCGCACAGGATTGGTAACAAACAAATCATCCCCTACAATTTGCACATTATCGCCAAGTCTGGCTGTTAATGCTGAGAAGCCGTCCCAATCATCTTCTCCAAGCGCATCTTCAATTGATACAATCGGATATCGGGCACATAATTCTGCCCAGTAATCGCACATTTCGGCTGAAGACAGGGTTCTGTTTTCACCTGCAAGATGATACCCCTTATCAGAGTGAAATTCGGTTGCCGCCGCATCCAGTGCCAGCACAATATCATCCCCCAGATGATAGCCTGCCCGCTCAACAGACCGCGCCACCACTTCCAGCGCTTCATCGGTGCTGTTGATCGCCGGCGCAAAACCGCCCTCATCTCCAACTGCGGTTGACAGTCCCTTTGACGATAGCTCGGCCTTTAACGCATGAAACACCTCTGCGCCCATTCGTAACCCGTCTGAGAAGTTAGGCGCAGATACAGGCATAATCATTACTTCCTGCACATCAAGCGCATTATCTGCATGCGCACCACCATTAAGAATATTCATCATCTGGGCTGGTAGCATATGGGCATGTACCCCGCCAAGATAGCGCCATAGCGGCAACCCCAGACTATCTGCGGCAGCACGTGCGACAGCCAGACTGACACCCAGAATGGCATTCGCACCAAAACGCGATTTATTTTCAGTGCCATCCAGCATGATCATATCAGCATCAATCTGCTTTTGCTCAAGCGCAGAGATACCGCTTAGCGCATCAAAAATCTCTTCATTCACGGCATCGACAGCGCCCATAACAGATTTGCCAAGATAGACAGATTTATCGCCGTCCCGTTTTTCAACAGCCTCATAGGCACCTGTTGATGCGCCAGAGGGTACGGCCGCCCTGCCAAATGCGCCATCTTCAAGCGTAACATCTACTTCAACTGTCGGATTACCACGGGAATCCAGTATCTGACGTGCATGAATATCAATAATCTCAGCCATCATTATCTCTCCTATTGTGCTGCCTGATGGATACGGGCAAGCTGGCCCAGCAAATCAGGCATGTCAGAAATTGGCACCATATTAGGCCCGTCTGATGGCGCGTTATCAGGGTCCTGATGACTTTCCATAAACAGCCCCTGAACACCAACTGCCACTGCTGCGCGTGCCAGCACAGACACAAATTCACGCTGGCCACCAGACGCGCCGCCAAGCCCGCCCGGCTGAGCTACGGAATGGGTAGCATCAAAAATGACAGGAAAGCCAAAGCTGGCCATTTGCGGCAAACCTCTGAAATCCGAGACAAGCGTATTATAGCCAAAGCTGGTGCCGCGTTCTGTCAGCAATAGTTGCTCATTGCCTGCCTCTACAGCCTTGGCGGCAACATGTTTCATATCCCATGGCGCAAGAAACTGGCCTTTTTTGATATTTACGACAGCCCCTGTTCTTGCCGCTGCCACAATCAAATCTGTCTGACGGCATAAAAAGGCAGGTATCTGAAGTATATCGCATACCTCTGCGACAGGCGCGCATTGTTCAGGCAGGTGAATGTCGGTCAGCACAGGACAGTTAAATTCAGCCTTCACATCTGCAAGAATACGCAAGCCTTCTTCAATCCCTGCCCCGCGTGCAGCAGACATAGAGGTGCGGTTTGCCTTGTCAAAAGAAGATTTATAGACAAAATTCATGCCTGCCTTTTCAGCCGCGCTAGCCAGTGTTTCAGCACAATAAAAGGCATGATCTCGTGTTTCTATCTGGCAGGGGCCTGAAATAAGCAATAATGGTTTGCCATCACCAACAGAATAGTTCCCGATTGTGACTGTCTTCATGAACTCACTCCCCGATATGGCTTTTTACACTGGCGAAACTGGCTACACAATTCTGTTCTGCTTTTTTGCCGCCTCTACAAAGCTAACAAATAGTGGATGCGCATCAAAAGGTTTTGATTTTAATTCCGGATGGAACTGCACCCCGATAAACCACGGATGATCTTCCCGCTCGACAATTTCCGGCAATTCGCCATCTGGTGACAGCCCCGAAATCCTCAGACCTGCCGCTTCTAGCGTATCACGATAGCCGATATTCACTTCATAGCGATGGCGGTGACGCTCTTCAATCTGGGTGGTGCCATACAGGGCGGCGGCACGGCTGTCTTCTGCCATCACGCATGGATAGGCGCCAAGCCGCATTGTGCCACCCAGATCATCTTCGGCAGACCGTTTTGAGGTTTTGTTCCCTGACACCCATTCTGTCATCAGGCCAACCACGGGGTGATCTGTTTCGCCAAATTCGGTTGAGCTGGCAGTCGCTGTCTGCTCTATCGTGCGCGCTGCTTCCAGCACCGCCATCTGCATGCCAAAACAGATCCCAAGATAGGGAACTTTTTGCGTGCGTGCATAGGTGATTGCGCTAATTTTGCCCTCAGAGCCTCTCTGACCAAACCCGCCCGGCACCAAAATCGCATCCATCTGTGATAAATGCTGTCTACAGGCTTCCTCAGGATCATCTGTCTCAAGCAATTCAGAATCAAGCCATGTGATATTGACCTTTACCCTGTTGCTGATACCGCCATGATCAAGCGCCTCGCCAAGCGATTTATAGCTATCCTGAAGAGATGTATATTTGCCAACAATAGCAACATTTACCTCGCTTTCAGGCCTGCTGACACGCTCTGCTATCTGCTCCCACATGCCTAAATCCGGCGGTGATGTTTCAAGTCCGAAATGTTTACAAATCTGTGTATCCAGCCCCTGCTCATGATAGGCGGCAGGCACTTTATAGATATTGTCAACATCCTGCGCCAGAATAACATCTGCTGCACTGACATTACAGAACAGGCCAATTTTGGCACGCTGCTCGTCTGGCAGGAACTGCTCTGTTCTGCATAACAGGATATTTGGCTGGATACCTACCGACTGAAGCTCTTTTACCGAATGCTGGGTTGGCTTGGTCTTAAGCTCGCCAGCCGCCGCAATAAAGGGCAGCAAGGTTACATGCATAAAACAGGTGCGCTCCCTGCCAAGATCATTACCTACCTGACGTATCGCCTCCAAAAAGGGAAGCGATTCAATATCACCAACAGTGCCACCAATCTCGCATAGGATAAAATCTTCATCATCAATATCGCTCATGATGAAGTCTTTGATAGCGTCTGTTACATGCGGGATAACCTGAATAGTGGCGCCCAGATAGTCGCCGCGGCGTTCTTTGGCAAGCACATCAGAGTAAATTCTGCCCGTGGTTACATTATCAGATTTGCGCGCATGCACGCCTGTAAAACGCTCATAATGTCCAAGGTCAAGGTCGGTTTCTGCACCATCATCTGTTACAAATACCTCACCATGCTGGGTAGGTGACATGGTACCAGGGTCGACATTCAAATAGGGATCCAGCTTACGCAACCTTACCTTATATCCCCGTAACTGAAGCAGTGAGCCAAGTGCCGCAGAGGCAAGCCCCTTGCCAAGGGACGATACAACACCGCCAGTAATAAAGATAAAACGGGTCACGTTCGCTCTCTCCTATGTTGTGAGTGCGTTATTAGCAAACGAAGATTTCATAGCGTGTTAATCCAGTGATTATTGGCCAGTCGGCACGGCAGGCTCAGAAGATTGCGGTGCAGCCGGTGCGCTTTCCAGCACTTCATCAACAATCGATGTTGTTTTGGTGCCTGCGCCGGCCAGAATAGCCAGACCGATAGACGTAGCGAAAAAACAGGCTGCAAGAATAGCTGTTGTGCGGGTTAGCAGATTTGCTGTCCCTCTTGCTGTCATGAATCCACCAGATGACGAACCGCCAATACCTAGCCCGCCCCCTTCATTACGCTGCAACAGGATAGTGCCAACAAGCGCGATCGCTATCAGGATATGAATGGTCAGTAAAATTGTGGTCATCTGGAAACGCCTATTTACCCATTGCTCAGAATCATCGGACGCTACGGTTTATCAAATCATGACCCATAAGTTAAGTAAAAAGTGAGGCAAGGCTGAAAACCGCGTCTATTTCTGCTGGGAAATTGTGCAAAGGCTGGCAAATTTTTCTGCATCAAGCGATGCGCCACCAACCAGCGCCCCACCTACAGACCCAAGAGAAAATATTTCTGCCCCATTTGTCTCATTAACAGACCCGCCATATAAAATCGGATTATCTGTTCCGGCCTGTGCAGCACTGTCCAGTACATCCCTGATATGGCCGTGCATATCATCTATCTGCGCAAGGCTGGCTACATTTCCGGTACCAATCGCCCATACAGGCTCATAGGCAATTACCAGATTAGCCGTCGAGACTGACTGTTCAGCAAGATATACAAGCACTGTGTCCAGCTGGCCTGAGATGACAGCATCATTATTGCCAGCCTGCCTGTCTGCCAGACTTTCGCCAACACATAGCACTACCCGAAGCCCCTTTTTGAGCGCATGGGCTGTTTTGTGGGCTATCTGCCGGTCTGTCTCAAAATGATATTGCCGGCGTTCCGAATGGCCAATCAGCGCCCAGCCGCACCCGAAACCAAGCAACATATCTGCACTAATATCGCCTGTAAAAGCGCCTGCTTCATCCTGATGACAATCCTGACCACCCCAGCCAATAGCCCCGGCTGATGATAATATCTCTTCTGCCATGCCGAAATAACAGGCCGGCACAAAGAATACGGATTGATGGCCGGGCGCATGATGAATATCCAGCTGGGATGAACGCGTTAGATGATGCAGTGCCTGTTCGCGCGAAAGGTTCATTTTCCAGTTGGCCGCTATAATCATCTAATTTTTCTCATATTTTAACATATTTTGACATTTTAGAGATTGCGGCACCCTGTACAGATTATCTATAGTGGCGCAACCAGAACTATCATCACTACCATATAAGTGATACCAACATTCATCAACGCCAAGTTATGCTTAGGCGCACACAATAAAGGCAAGACGGGATAATCAGATGCTACAGTCAATGCGCGAGGGTGCTAAATCTCCGATTATGAAGGCTTTTCTGCTATTTCTAGCAGCTGGATTTGCATTATGGGGCATTGGCGATATTAGCAGTGGTTTATTCTCTGATGGCAATAAGGCCATTAAGGCTGGTGATAAATCTGCAACGGCGGTTGAAGTCGCGACTGAATTTGAGCGCATCAGACGTACCGCAGGTGGCGGCATCTCTACTGGTGATGCTGTTCAATTTGGCCTTCTGGATGAGGTAGTTGGCACAACCGCACGTCAAATTCTGTTTGAAGCCGAAGCAGACAGGCTTGGCCTGACATCAACCAAGGCAATGCAGACAGATGCCATTCGTCAGGAGCCAACCTTTGCAGATGCGCTTGGCGAGTTTTCATCATCTGCCTTCCGCTCGTCACTGGCACAATCAGGCTTTACAGAGCCTGCCTATCTGGCGCGTCTGGATAGTGTGCTATTGCAGGAACAGCTGCTTCAGGCTGTCAGCCTTGGCGGACAGTTTCCAGATGTTCTGCTGGACAGAATTGCCCGCTACCAGCTTGAAAAACGGACAGCAAGCTGGCTGGTATTTTCTGCCGAAACCCAGAATATCGCTCCGCCTACTGACACCGAGCTTGACACTTTTTATTCAGAGCAGAAATCATCATATGATGCACCCCAGATGCGAAGTGCCGAGGTGATCTTGCTGTCTCCTGCCATGATTGCGCCCAATCTGGTCATTGAAGAAACCGAGTTACGGGACGCTTTTGAGGCTCGTCAGGATGAATTTATCCGCCCCGAAAGCCGCACGATACGCCAGATGGTCTTTAGCACTGAAGAGCTGGCGCAGGCAGCGCTTGAAAAGCTGAATGCCGGCGATAGTTTTGCAGATGTTGCAAATGCAGCATTAGGCTGGTCAGCAGAAGATACAGAACTTGGTACAGTTGAGCGCAGCGAGCTTGCAACCGAACTGGCAGCCCCTCTGTTTGAGGCCGCCCTTAATCAGGTCGCAGGGCCTGTGCAATCTGCATTTGGCTGGCACCTTGCCATTATTGATGTGATCAATCCGGCAGAAAGCTCAGCATATGAAGATGTAAAAGCAGCCATTTCAAGCAGACTGGCAGAAGAGCAGGCGCTTGACAGGATTTATGATTTTGTTGCCCAGCTTGAAGATGCGCTTGGCAGTGGCGCCACCATGCAGGAAGCTGCCTCACTTGTAGATAGCCAGCTTGTCTCCATTGACGGAATTGACGTTAACGGGCGCGACATTGACGGCAACGAGATAGCCGATACAGATAGCACTATCGCAAATCTGGCTGGAGACAGCCTGTTTATTACAGAGCTATTTGCAACCGATATTCAGACCATCAGCCCTGTGATTGAAACCGGCGCAGATACATTTTTTGTTGTAAAGCCTGTTTCGGAAACCGAAAGCAGAGAACGCGCACTTGCCGAGGTTAAAGACAGGGTGATAGATGACTGGCGGGCTGAACAGGCGATAGCACAGGCGCGCGCTGACGCAGAGCAGGCGCAAGCAGGAAATCTTGCACAGACAGGCGCGCTATCTGTATCTACCGGATTTTCACGGCTTGGCAATGGCATTGATAGTGATTTTGCCAGACTTATTGCCAATACCAGCTTCGAGACAGATATGGGGCAGATTGCGCTAGCCGATACAGGCGAAGGTACGATTTTGGTGCGTACCGATGGTATTATCGCTGCCTCTGATGATGAGGTGAACGAGCAGATAGACCAGCTGCGTGGTGATTTTGACAGTCTGATACATAATGATATTAATTCGGCCATAGGCATTAGGCTGGCCGATATTCACAGTCTGGATGTCAACCCTGATATGGTCAGACAGCTTCTACTTGGTCAGACAGGGCGATAGCTGGTCTTAATCTATTCAGTATGCCGGCCACGGCGTGCTGTGTTTGCCGCAAATGAAATGTAACCAGAGACAGTATTATGACCGAACCTGCGCAAATATTGCAAGCTGTACATCAGGATAGGGAACGCTGTAACCAGCTATTTGCAGCACAGCAGAACCAGATTATCTACCGCACATTGGTAGCTGACACCCAGACAGCTGTTGGCGCCTTTATCAAACTGTCAGAGAATAGCACCCATCATTTCCTGCTGGAATCTGTCGAAGGTGGCGAGGTAAGAGGCCGATTTTCGGCTATCGGGCTGGAACCTGATCTGATCTGGCGGTCAAAAGGCAGTCATGCCGAGATTAATAGAAATGTTGCCAGTACAGCTGATGATTTTGTGCCTGAAGATGGTGATGTGCTGACCTCGCTCAGGTCTTTAATTGCCGAAAGTGCGATGGATACAACTGCCCCCCTACCGCCCATGGCCGCAGGGCTGTTTGGCTATATCGGCTATGATATGATACGGCATATTGAAACATTGCCAGATGACAATCCGGACAGGCTTGATGTATTTGATTCAGTGTTGATGCGCCCGTCACTTGTAGCCATTTTTGACAGGCTAAAAGATACCATCACCCTTGCTGTCCAGATACGCCCTGCCCAATTCAGCAC
>WTJO01000009.1 GCA_011524805.1 Alphaproteobacteria bacterium | reverse complement strand
TCTTAATACATTGAAATGAAAAAAAATGAATCAGCGTTATCATAATCCGCGTGTCGGGGGTTCGGGTCCCTCCTCCGCTACAAAGATTTTCCTAAGATTTTAGCTCGTTGATAAATGGCGCAAAGCCATCTTGCCACGCCTCCGGCACACGCATCATCTCTTGCAATAGTGCCAGTTGAAAAATCGCCCTGGCATAATGGTATGTATCAGCATCTGATAAGCCCGGGATAGATAGTTGCTTATTCTGTCTTTGCTGTCTGTGAGAAAAATGAGGTTGTTTTGCCTGACAGAAGTTGTGTAACCTGTTTGCTGGCTTCTAGCTTATGATCTCTTACATAATTTTCATGGCGGCTGGCGACATGTGGCAATTCATAGGCATAATTCACCATTACGCCATAGCTATGTTTGATACCGTTATCTGAGATATCTGCACCTGCATGAAGCGCATATACAGATGCCCCGTTTCTCAGGTGAAACCGTGCAACCGCATCAACCGGTTGCCCGTCCGGACGTTTTGCTTCAAGCAGGTACTGCGCGGCAAGTGATTTTAGAACCCCGCTATGTTTGTCTAATGGGCTATAATCAGATATCTCTAGCACAGATGCTGCCGCCTGCTCTATCTGGTCAGTGATATTTTGAGATAGATGTTCTTTATGGTCCTGTAACCATTTTGCAAATCCCGGCAATGGAGACAGGGTAACAAAATGTTTCAGAGATGGAATTTCCTTTGCCAGATCTGATACAACCTGCTTGATAAGGGCGTTTCCAAACGACACACCGCTAAGCCCGCGCTGGCAATTTGAAATAGAATAAAAGGCAGCTGTATCTATCTCGTCACCTATCAGGTTTTCATCGCGTTCGTCCAGAACAGTCTGAATGGAATTTGGCATGCCTTTACATAGCGCCACTTCTACAAAGACAAGCGGCTCATCTGGCATGGCAGGATGGAAAAAGGCAAAGCAGCGTCTGTCTTCGGGTTGCAGGCGACTGCGTAAATCATCCCAGTCATTAATGGCATGCACAGCCTCATATTTGATAATTTTGGCCAGTATGTTCGCCGGCGTATGCCATGAAATTGGCTGAAGCGTCAGAAACCCGCGATTAAACCATGATGTAAACAAATGCGCAAAATCCAGATCTGCGATTTTAAGGTGTTTATCCTGTGCCGCAAAACGCAATAAGTCGGCACGCATATTCACCAATACCTCTGTAGCGCCTGCTACCTGATTTAGCCGGCGCAGAAAATCCTGACGCAGAGGTTCTGAAGCATCTAATAATTTGGACAGAGAGTCTGCATCTCTGTGATGTTGATAATCCTTAACATGCGACAGGATTGCATGGCTGTCCAAATCCATCTCATCAGTCAAAAATTGGAAAAACGCCTTCTTCTCGTCCTCGTCTAACTGTTCATATTTTCCCAAAATCAACTTGCCTATCCGCTGCTGGGATGTCTCATCATCAACCCCCAGTAAATTTTTGGATAGATCGGTAATTGAGGTGTTATCCTTGTCTGAGCGGAATTTTGGCCTGAAATCGGCAATGGTTGATAATAATTCCTGAAGCAAATTGCGTGTTTGTACCATGCTGCCCCCTCTCAATGACATTGCTGACAACCCAATAACCACAATGCTATGCTATCATTACACCAGATACTACATGAGCAGGATACAAATTAAAATATCGATTTTAATTGACCTATTTTAGAAAATATAGGTATTTTTCATATAGGATGCCGAGAAGAAAGAATTAATCATGAGAAATGTCACTTCTGATACAATCACCCAGTCTTTTCTTGATTATATGTCAGATGATACAGATGAGCGGTTGCAATTTATACTTACCCGTCTTGCCCACCATCTTCATGATTTTGTGCGTGAGACAGGGTTAACGCATGATGAATGGCGCAAAGGGCTTGAGTTACTGTATAATGCAGGCGACATCTCGACACCGGAGAGAAATGAATTTGTGCTGTTCTCTGATGTATTGGGTCTGTCGTCATTGGTTGATATGGTAAATTCGCCTGACAATGGCACACCGTCAAGTGTGCTAGGTCCCTTTCATGTGCGGGGTGCCCCGGATTTGGCATTTGGTGCTGATATGAAAGGTGATAATGAGGGTGCGCCAACCATTGTGGGAGGGTGTGTAACCTCAACAGATGGCACGCCAATCGAAGGTGCGGTATTAGAGATTTGGCAGACGGCTGAAAACGGGCTGTATTCCGGTCAGGATGACAGCCAGCCCGAGTTTAATTTTTACGGATGTATGAAAACAGGCGCAGATGGCCGGTATCTGTTTTCCACTGTACGTCCTGCTCCCTATACTGTCCCAGAAGATGGACCGGTTGGAGAGTTGTTGCGCGCTACCGGCAGGCATCCATGGCGCCCGTCACATCTGCATTTTATCGTAACCTCGGCAGAGCATCGTACGCTTGTGACAGAGGTGTTTCCAAGTGATGATCCGTATCTTGACGAAGATGCTGTCTTCGGGGTGCGCGAGAAATTGATTATGGAATATCAGGAACGCCATGACCCGTCAGACCTGCCAGATGAACTGGCAATAAAGCCGCATATCGACACGCCTTACTATGTGGTTGATTTCGACTTTGTTCTGGCGCCCAAATAGCTAGTCTTTGGTTAGTTCGCGCTGCACAAAATGGCTGGTTTTATTGTAATGTTCTACCAGCAGCTGGGCGGCAAGCTCTGCATCGCGCGACAATACGGCATCACAGATAGAATTATGTTCCTCAGCAATATCCCGCTCTGGATATGCAGTTGCCCCTGAAAGCTGTCGATAGCGAATATTTTGCTGATATAGCTGCTCGCAGAATGTTAGTAATAACGAGGAACCGCATTCCGAAATCAACGTCATGTGAAAGTCTTTATGGGCCACTTCCCATTGCTGATTAGCGATAAAATTATCTGCTGACTGAGAGCGCGGAATACGGGATAGACGGTAATTTGCCAACACCACTTTCTCTTCCCATTGTGATGAGCCGCGCGCAATAGATTCTCGTATTGCCCTGTCTTCCAGCCAGCATCGTGTTCTCAATAATTCTTCAAATTTTTCGGCACTGGCAGTAGATACGCGAAATCCGCGCTGATCTTTGCGCTCTACAAGATAGTCTGATGTCAGCAGGCTTAACGCTTCTCTGATAGGGCTTGTGCCAGTATCATATTTCTGGCGTAACTCTTCAATTTTCAGCTTCTGGCCGGGGTGAAGGCGGCCTGAGATAATATCCTGTTTCATCTGGCTGTAGGCGCGGCTTGTCATTGAGGCAGAACCGGCAGATTCATCAGTAATAGCTAGTCCATTTCCCTCATGCTGAAACTCACTCATCTGAACATGTCTCCCCAGAAATGGATTACCTGATACGCCACATAAATAGTATAAATAGGGCAAAAAGTTTATCAATATACAATCTATGTTAAATTTATAGATATTTTTGAAAAACAGGGGAATAAATCGTTTTTTGATTTGTTCTGCCTGCCAATACTGTTTATAAAATCAGAATAATAGAAAGAAATGGGTGTAAATTATGCGATTGGTCAATTTTCATGCAGATGATGGTGTGCGTATTGGTGTTGTGAACGGCGATGATGTTATTGACCTAACATCAGTTGATGCTGGCGCCCCACGAGATATTCAGGCTGTAATCGCTGATGATGCGTTTCAGGCTGTGCAGTCTATAGCAGATAAGGCAACAGACGCAGATATGCGAAAGTTTGACAGTCTCTCTTTTGCGCTTCCTGTCAGTTCGCCCGGCAAGATTCTATGTCTTGGCCTGAACTATATGGAACATGTGAATGAAGGCATTTTTGAAAAACAGCCTTTTCCGACGGTATTTATGCGTACCGCAACATCCATGATTGCGCATAATGAGCCACTTATCCGCCCGTCTGTATCTGAGACACTGGATTTTGAAGCGGAATTAGCGCTTATTGTTGGCAAACGCTCTCGTCATCTGACAGAAGAAAATGCGCTTGATGCGGTTGCAGGCTATTCTTGTGCCAATGACGGGTCTGTTCGTGAATTTCAGCGCCATACCATCCAATGGACAATGGGCAAGAATTTTGACAATACAGGTCCTTTTGGCCCCGTCTTTGTCACCGCTGACGAATTGCCAGCAGGTGCCAAAGGCCTTAATATTGAATGTCGTCTGAACGGCCAGACCGTACAGTCAAGCAATACCGATATGATGATGTTCCCCGTTGTGGAAACATTGGTCTATATCACGCAAGGGCTGACACTTGAGCCAGGTGATGTGATTTTGATGGGCACGCCATCCGGAGTAGGGCATGCACGCAAACCGCCTCTATGGATGGAAGATGGTGATGTGGTTGAAGTGGAAATCGAGCAGGTTGGTCTGTTACGAAATACCATTAAAGATGAAGCGTAGACCATGACGTCATTTAATGTAACTGCGTAACATCACCGCATAATATCCAATAGGCTATAACGCATGCATCCCCCTTTCACAATGTTGTGGAAGGGGTTTTACGTTGCTGGAGAAAATGGTTTCAGATTGTACTCAAGAAGCGAATTTCTGGCAGTCTCAAGGGCTGATATCAGCTTCTGCCTATTCTGTTCAAACCGGTAGGATGGCACAGGAAGAGAGATCGCATAACATGCGTCCCGCTCGTCACGAAAGCTGATGCCAAGCGCTGAAATACCATCAGTCTGCTCATCTATATCAAAGGCAATTCCGGTTTGACGAATAATGTGAATTTCTTTCATAAATTGACCCATGCGCCTGATGCCGCGCCCATTGGCACGTAATTCATGCATAGCTATCATCTCAGTCATATCATCCTGCATCATCGCAAGACAGGCTTTGCCATTTGCTGTTGAGGTCATAGGAAATGTCTCGCCAATCGTGGCTACCGCGCGCAGTCGGTGTGAACCAATAATCTGGTCAATAAAAACCATATGATCTTTTCGGAACAGTGCAAGGTCTACTGTCTCGCCCGTAATAGAGGACAGATGGGCAAGCAATGGGTGAAGCAGGTCTGTAATATCAGACCGGCTGGCAGATGCCATTGCCTGAATTTCTGGGCCTAGCCGCAAGCTGCCGCCCCGCTCGCCTGTCATAACCAGACCTTCATCTACAAGCGCATTGACAATACGCTGAACCGTTGAACGCGCCAATCTGGTGCGGTCTGCAATCTGGCCAAGGCTGAGCCCGCTATTATCATCCTTCAGCACCCGCAGAATTGCTGCTGCTCTTGCAATAACCTGGATACCCTGAGAAGAGGTGAAGTTTTTAGATGTCATGCCCTGAATATCTAAATTAATTTGTATTGACCATGATATGGTACACACGTATCATAATGCAATACACAATAATAAGACGTAAATGTCAAATTATCGGCACATTACTCTTTTTCATACTGTGTGGATTTTTCGCAGATTTGGGTGTTTTCATTAAGCTGGCGTGTCGTCAAAATTTATGTAAAGGGGAATTAGCGCTATGAAACTGAATGCGATTTTACTTGGACTCGCCATGATGTTCAAATATGCAGCGCTGAAAAGCGCCGAGTTCAGAAAGCGTATTGAGGGTAAAAACCTCAAGGTTCAGCTCAAAACTAAAGATGGCAGATTTGGCAGGCTATATATCTTTGAAAATGGCAAGGTCTCATCAAAAGCTGGCGTGCATTCTGAGGCTGATTTTGCGCTTGTTTTCAAGACAGCAAAAATTGCCGCCAGACTGTTAACGCCCCCTATCAATCAGCTAGAACAAATCGAAGCGATTAAAAATTTTCTGATACATCCTGAAGGTGATGATGCTGACGGAGTATGGTTTGCCCAGACAGTGATGGCCGCAACAGGGGCAGACTGGACACATGGCACGGATATGGGTGACGGTGTCATGCGCTATGTGACCATTACCAATGGCGGGCCATTATATGTGTATGTCAAAGATGGCAAAATCCAGCGCACGACACCGATTGAGCTGACCGATAGTGACGCACAAAGCTATACCATCACCGCACGCGGCAAGCAGTTTACCCCGCCGCGTAAAACCTCAGTCAGTCCGCATGCCATGAACTGGAAGTCTATGGTTTATGCGCCCAACCGTATTATGACGCCGATGAAGCGCGTAGATTTTGACCCTAATGGTGAGCGCAATATTCAAAATCGGGGTGATTCAGGTTATGAGCCGATTAGCTGGGATGAAGCATTTGATATTGTCGCCAGTGAAATTAAGCGAATGAAAAAGCAGTATGGACAGGGCGCTATCGCACAATCAAATGGCTCTCATCATAATTGGGGGAATATCGGCTATTATCTCAGTGCAAAAATACGTTTCATGAATGCAATTGGTACCACAGAGGTGCATCATAATCCGGATAGCTGGGAAGGCTGGTATTGGGGCGCAACACATCATTGGGGCAATAGCCTTCGTGTCGGGGGTGGTGAGCCTTTCGGGACTGTTGAAGATTGTCTGAAACATGCCGAAATGGTGGTGTTCTGGTCTTCAAATCCAGAAGCAACAAATGGGATTTATTCTGGCCTTGAAGGCTCAATCCGCCGCCAATGGCTTAAAGAGCTTGATATCGATTTTGTGCATATTGACCCGCATTATAATGACACAGCCCAGATGCTGGGCGGCAAGTGGATTTCACCGCGGCCAACAACATCTCCTGCGATCGCACTTGCGATTGCCTATGTCTGGATCAGCGAGGGGCTGTACGACAAGGATTATGTAGCAGAACATACTCACGGCTTTGAGGCGTGGCAGGCTTATGTCATGGGCACAGAAGATGGCGTTGCTAAGACGCCAGAATGGCAGGAAACAGAAACAGGCGTGCCTGCAAAAGATATACGCGCCCTTGCCCGCCAGTGGGGAACCAGAAAAACCTATCTCGCAGTGGGCGGTATGGGCAACACCTTTGGCGGTGCGGCTAGAAATCCCACAGGCAATCAGTGGCCGCGGATGATGGTGTGTCTTATGGCCATGCAGGGGCTGGGCAAGCCCGGTATCAATATGGGCAATATGCAGATGGGCGTGCCGCATGATTTCGGATTTTATTTTCCCGGCTATGCAGATGGCGGCATGTCTGGCGATTTGAACCATACCGGTCTGGCGGTCAGCCTGTATCAGCGGATGCCACAGCTGGCGTCGATTAACCCGTCCACACAGAAAATACCGCGCCTCAAATTACCTGATGCGATCATTGATGGTGAATGTGAGGGGTATGTGTGGGACGCGATGCGCATTGAAGGCCAGTTCCAGAAAATCAGATATCCTGCCCCCGGGCATTCCCGCGTTCATATGCTTTATCGTTATGGCAGCTCTATTCTGGGCACTTTGAGCGATGTTAATCGCTATGTTGAGATGTATAAACATCCCAGCCTCGAATTTGTCGTCAACCAGTCAATCTGGCATGAGGGGGATACCAGCTTTGCAGATATTATCCTGCCTGCCTGCACACATCTTGAAAGATTTGATATTGGTGAATGGGCGAATGCAGGCGGTTATGGCGCGCATTTCAATTCACAGGTAAACCACCGCTTTGTTGCGTTCCAGTCAAAATGTATTGAGCCTGTTGGCGAGTCCAAATCTGATTTTGATATTTTCACAGGTATCGCACAGCGTCTGGGGCTTGGCACCTATTTCACCGAAGGCATGCGCGATATTGACTGGGCAAAACGGATGTTTGAAGCCTCTGATGTCTCACAGCATATTAGCTGGAAAGCGTTTATGAAGAAGGGCTATTTCATTATACCCACTGAAAAAGAAGAATTGCGCGCGCCAGCAGCCTTTAGCTGGTTTGCAAATGGCGGGGTTAAAAATGTGCCTGAACCTATGCCTTTGCCGGGGGATTATACTGAACAGTTTGGCAAAGGGCTGCAAACCCAGACAGGCAAGCTGGAATTTGAAGCGCAGAGCCTGAAACGCTTTGACCCAGAAGATAAAGAACGTCCCCCCCTTGCGAAATACAATAAATCATGGGAAGGCCCGCATATTGGCGATAATGCCACCCATTATCCTATCCAGCTTATCACGCCACATTCGCGTTTCAGTTTCCATACCCATGCAGATGGCAAGGATTCGTTTCTGAATGATGTCAAAGATCATAGGGAATTAGTTGATGGGCATTATTACTGGATTATGCGTCTTAACCCACAAGATGCGAAAGCCCGCGGCATTTTAA
>WTJO01000157.1 GCA_011524805.1 Alphaproteobacteria bacterium | reverse complement strand
GATCTGTTGTATTTGCCGGCATCTCAAATACAAAAGGCAATGGTATGCTGGTCAACGCAAAGCCGGCTATGGCCGTGTATAAAATAGTGGTCAAAGTTGAATCATGCGCGCCGATATGACGAGAGATTATCTGTCGCAAGGCAAATAAAGAGGCCGCCACACCTGCTAGCAACAAGGCAGGATGGAAACTATTAAAACCGGGGCGAAGCACAATAAGCGCACCGACAAACCCCACCAGCACCGCCAGCCATCTATAGACCCCGATACGCTCTTTTAAGATAAATGCACCGGCTATTGTCACAATAAAGGGCGAGATAAAGGTGATGGTAATCGCATCTGCAAGTGGCACAAATTTTATCGAAAAAATAAATAAGATCGCAGACCCTATCGCAATAACGCCTCTGAAAATCTGCAATTTTAGATGCGCAGTCTGAAATAGCATAGGCCCTTTAATCAAAAGCAAAACACATACGCACATCATCAATCCAAGCTGGCGTGTCCAGACAATCTGCACAGGGTGATAATCTGCGGTCAGCAATTTGGCGATAGCATCAACAGCGGAAAAAACGAACATTGCCAGCATCATCAGCAATGCCCCTTTCATATTCTGTATTTTCTGTGCCAAAACCATCCCCCGAAACGATGTGAACAACTTCACACCCGATAACTTTACTTCACCACTTTCACACATCACATAGCAAGCCAAGAATATGACCGAGCCCAAGATTATCTATCTTGTCGCAATCTCATTCAGAAGCGATAAACAGGACTTTTTATGATATGGCATGCCCGTATTACCCTGCGCTTGAACATGCATATCAGTCATGGCACACTCAACTCTATGGACAGTCAGACAGAATTAAGAACGCTTGATGAATATGATCTTGTGCGCTTTCAAAAGGAGCACCCCGCAGACAGGCACAAATCACCAAGTTGGTATAAGACCAGAATAGACAGGGCAGACCTGAAGCAATTGATGCAGAGACGTGATTTGCCTGCTCTGAGAGATACTGTGCTGTTATATGGGCTTTTGATTGCAACTGGAAGCGGTGCGGCGATGCTTGGGGCAAGCTGGCTGGCTGTTCCAGTATGGCTTTTCTATGGTGTGTTATATGGCTCTGCGGCTGATTCACGCTGGCATGAGGCAGGTCATGGCACAGCCTTCAAAACAGGCTGGATGAACGATATTGTCTATCAGATCGCCTGTTTTATGATCATGCGCAATCCGGTAACGTGGAAATATAGCCATGCGCGCCACCATACAGACACGCTGATTGTAGGGCGAGATCCTGAAATCGCGCTGATGAAACCGCCAAGAGCTATCCATACATTACTGAATTTTTTTGGCATTCCAGACGTAATTGACGCCTTTAAGCGGATGATCATTCATCTTTCCGGCCGCATGTCACCTGATGAAGCAACCTATATCCCTGAGAGCCACCATAAAAAAGCCATGATGATTTCGCATATCTGGCTAGCCATCTATGCCGGTGTGATTACAAGCTGTTTTTTGCTTGAAAGCTGGCTTCCCGTAATGCTGATTGGCGCGCCGCGTCTTTATGGGGCATGGCATTTCAATATGACTGGCCTTATCCAGCATGGCGGGCTTGATGATAATGTCACTGACCACAGGCTGAATACCAGAACAGTCTATATGAACCCTGTCTCCAGATTTATTTATCTGAATATGAATTATCATGTCGAACATCATATGTATCCGGCTGTGCCCTATTATAACCTGCCTGCGCTCCATAAGTTGCTGAAAGATGATTTACCGCCGCCATGCAGGTCTATCTGGGCAGCATATAAAGAGATGGTGCCTATTCTGTTCCGCCAGCTAAAAGGCGAGTCTGTCTATCTTGTTCGGACATTGCCAGTGAGGCAGAAATGACAGGATTTATCCTTGATGACAGGATTAACGACTCTAGTCAACTTATTGATATTTATAAAAATATACAGATAAGAATTGCTGATGATAAGCGTTTTTTCTGGCTACTGCTTGTCCCGCAAATTGATGGTCTGTCAGAATGGCATGATATCGATAATAAGACAATGCAGACGATGCACGGGCTGATTACACAGATAAGCAGTGAGCTAGAACGCAGCAAACAGCCGGACAAGATAAATATTGGCGCGTTAGGCAATATTGTCTCTCAATTTCATCTTCATATTGTGCTGAGATACACAGATGATGCGGCTTGGCCGGGGCCTATCTGGGGCAAGGGTGAAGCTGTGCCGCTAGACCCCGTTGAACGCCGGGACAGAATTGCATTGATAAACGGTATTCTAGCTAAATAGCTGAGCCGCCCTCCTGCCGATAAAAACCGCTCAAAAGATGGCTGGCTATCATCCATCTGCCTGTCCCTGTCGAATAAAGACTATTCCCTGTATCAAAGAGGTCAAATGTCCACACTATCTATCCATCTATTCAGAGATGATTTGCGTCTGGCAGATAATCCTGCCCTGTCCTATAATACAGAGACACATCAGATTCTGCCTATCTATATCCTAGAAGATTCAGCCTTTGACGGCCATAACCGCCAGCAACAGCCCGTTTATCAGAAAGATAGCTATGGGGCGGCAGGCGCGATATGGCTTCATCATGCGCTTGACAGTCTGGATAGCACTCTGGAGGGAAAGCTAAATTACTTTCGCGGCGATACAGGCAAGATATTGCTGGATATTTGCCAGCGCACTGGCGCGCGCCAGATAACGCTCAGTAAAAGCCACCTCCCGAACCAAAAGATACAGGATGACGCGCTAGCAGAATTTTTATCAGCCCATGAGATATCACTTCATCAGATAGAAACCAGCCTGCTCTGGTCGTTTGATGAGGTTAAGAAGGCTGATGGCACCCCCTATCGGGTCTTCACACCTTTCTACCGCCGCGGCTGTCTTGGTGCGCCGCCGCCCCGTGCGCCGCTGGAGATACCGGCACTTAATCTGCATGACAGACTTGAAGATGCCTGTACATTGGCCGCATTAGAGCTGATGTCTGATATGCCATGGGCTGACACATTATGCACACAATGGGATATCTCGGAACAGGGCGCGCATAACCAGCTTGACAGATTTGTATCCTCTGCGCATGACGGGCTGTCAGATTATGCCGAAGGTCGCAATTTTCCAGCGCAAAAAAGTACCTCCCGATTATCACCCTATTTACGCTTTGGGCAGGTATCTGCACATACAGCCTGGCATATTGCGGGTGAAGCCAAAGCCGGGTCAGACAAAAATCTGGATATATTCAGATCAGAGCTTGGCTGGCGCGAATTTTCATATTCGCTATTGCGCCAGTTTCCGGCTTTGAAAGACACGCCTCTACAAGCCAAATTTGAGCGGTTTGAATGGGAGCATAATGCTGAACATCTGGCAGCATGGCAGACAGGGCAAACAGGCTATCCAATTGTTGATGCCGGCATGAGGGAATTATACCAGACAGGCTATATGCATAACCGGCTTAGGATGATTGTGGGGTCTTTTCTGGTCAAAAATCTGCTTCTTGACTGGCGTCATGGCGAAGCGTGGTTCTGGGACTGTCTGTTCGATGCCGACCCTGCAAATAACCGCGCGGGCTGGCAGTGGATTGCAGGCTGTGGTGCAGATGCTGCACCCTATTTCAGAGTCTTTAATCCGGTTACACAGGGGCAGAAATTTGACAAGCATGGCGCCTATACGCGCAAATTTGTGCCTGAACTGAAACATATGCCAGATAAATATCTGTTCAACCCGTTTGATGCACCACACGATATACTCGCATCCGCAGGTGTGCGTCTGGGCACAGACTACCCCTACCCTCTGGTAGATGTGAAAGCCTCAAGACAGAGAGCGCTAGACAGATTCAAACAGATTTCAAATGCAGCCTGACACAGAACATGTCTAATATTTCCCAGCTTTGTGTAATCCTTGGAGACCAGCTATCAGCTGATATATCCAGCCTGAAAATGGCCAATAAGCAAGAGTGCCTTGTCTTGCTGGCTGAACTGCAAGATGAAGCAAGCTACGTTAAACATCATAAAAAGAAAATTGTGCTAGTGCTATCTGCTATGCGCCATTTTGCGCAGACATTGCAGGCTCAGGGCTGGCAGGTGCGATATGTTACGCTGGATGACCCCCAGAACACCCATAATTTTACAGATGAGGTGGCGCGGGCTGTCGCCGAGGTCAAGGTGGACGAGGTGCTTGTAACTCAGGCAGGCGAATATCGTCTACAGCAACAAATTGATAGCTGGCAGTCATCTCTGGGATGTACTGTGCGCTGTCTGCAAGATGATAGATTCTTTGCCTCAATTGACGATTTTGCGCACTGGGCTGACGGCAGAAAGCAGCTTAGAATGGAATATTTTTACCGTACCATGCGCCAGAAACATAATATTCTGATGGAAGCTGAACATCCTGTTGGTGGCCAGTGGAATTATGATCATGATAACCGTAAGCCGCCAGATAAAAGCGTGCCTATCCCGCCGCCACTCAGATTCGCACCGGATCAGATAACATCAGAGGTGATCAGCCTTGTTGCCAGCAGATTTGCAGATCATTTCGGCGATATCGACCCGTTTTTCATGGCAGTGACCTCTGAACAGGCTGAACAGGTATTACAGCATTTCATTACAGAAAGGCTGGTGAATTTCGGGCAATATCAGGATGCGATGCTGACCGATGAGCCATTTATGTTTCATGCCCATATCGGCTTCTATCTGAATTGCGGATTATTAAGTCCGGTTGAAGCTGTACGACAGGCCGAACGTGCCTATATGGAAGCAGGCGCGCCGCTAAATGCGGTTGAAGGGTTTATCAGGCAGATTTTGGGGTGGCGTGAATATGTAAGAGGCCTCTACTGGTATCATATGCCAGACTATAAATCGCTGAATTTCCTGTCTGCAACACACGACTTGCCAGCCTTTTTCTGGAATGGCAACACAGATATGCACTGTCTAAGCCAGTCAATCGGCCAGACACAGAAATATGCCTATGCCCACCATATTCAAAGGCTGATGGTGATAGGCAATTTTGCCCTATTGACCGGATTATCGCCTGAACAGGTCAATGAATGGTATCTGATTGTCTATGCTGATGCCTATGAATGGGTAGAACTGCCGAATGTTAGCGGCATGGTGTTATATGCTGATGGTGGCATTATGGCTTCAAAACCCTATGCGGCAGGCGGAAGCTATATTGACCGCATGTCCGATTATTGCCGTTCCTGCCGATATAAGGTGAAGCTGAAAACAGGCGATGATGCCTGTCCGTTTAATTATCTTTACTGGTATTTTCTGGATAAGAATAGCGAGTTGCTCGCCAATAATCCCAGAATGGGCATGATGTATCGCACATGGGCAAAAATGTCTGATGACCGCAAATATGAGATTAGAAATAGCGCAAATAAATTTCTTAGAAACATGTCGTAATATATTGATATATATGACTATATAATCTTATAAAATCTCTGTAGTTTCGCCTTCCTGCCAGGGCGGATATTTTTTCATCACGCTGGCGAACAGCTCTGACTCTAGAAATTCTGAAAGCCAGCGCGTCACCTCCTGCCATGGCTGGGCATCAAACCAGCTCTGGTCAGCTATTCTGAACTGCCGGATAAATGGCAGGCTGGCAATATCCATCAGCCCTGCCCTATCACCGCCAAGCCAGCGTTGCTGCCTGAGCTGCTTATCTAGCTCCCAGATGAATATTTCGCCCTGCTGGCGAGAGTCACGTGACAGTCTGTCGGCCTCTTCTGAACTCTCTGTGTAGCGTGTTGCATATTTATATCTGTCTAGATGTGTCTTGAACTCGCCATCCAGCCGCCTGATAAAATCCTGTAATTCGGGGGAATGATGATAGTCATGATGCCAGCCATGCCTGTCACCTGAGCGCTTGCATGCCCACAGCATGATATCCAGACTTTCATCAATGACCCTGCCATCTGCCTCAAGCACAGGCACTGTGGCTTTGGATGACGCCTGAAGAAATGCATCTGGCTTGTCCCGAAGCAGTATTTCGCGCAACTCCACCTCAATAGCCGATAATTTCAGGCTAAGACGCGCACGCATGGCATAGGGACAGCGCCGGAAACTCCATAACACAGGATAACTCATAGGATGCCTCTAGCTGCTGCGTAAATGGGCAATAAGCTCAAAATGCTCTCCTTTCACCTGATAGGCGGCGGCAAAGCCAGTTACCAGAACCCCTGCAACTGGGCTAATTTTGAAAAGATGGAAATCTGAAAATTCCCTGATTAACTGCATCACCTCGCCATGGGCTGTGCCAATAGCATCACAAACACCTTCAAATCTGGCATCATCGCGGGAAATTTCTTCAATTCTGGCTGAAAATTTTATCCGCTTCCGCGCCCAGATATTCTGGGCAGTCGCTTCATCTTCAATCAGCAAAAAGCTTGTCTCGCCGCCTGCCAGAATGCCTCTGATATGGGCTGAAAGTTGAGATGAATAAATATAGATATGTCCGTCCTGCCGGATAAAGGGCGCCTGTCCCTGTTCAAGATGACCACCTGTATCATCTTCAAACCAGACTGCCATATGCAGTGTTTTTGCTGTTGCCAACAGCCTGTCTCTGGCTTTTTTGACGGTATTAACTGTCTTTTCGTCCATGCAATTTTCCTGCGTGAGAGGCGTTTACAGCCATGCTATTACGATACATAATACCATAGAAAACTAGCGGGAACAGATATCGATGGCAGAAAATTCATCATCTCAAAGGGTCACGATAGACCTATATGCCGATATCATCTGCCCGTGGTGCTATATTGGCAAAAAGCGGCTTGAAACAGCGCTGGCAGAACGGCCCAATATCGAATTTACGATAAACTGGCGTGCTTTTTTGCTTAACCCGTCTATGCCGCCTGCTGGCATGGACAGACAGGCCTATCTGGCCGCGAAATTTGGTCATGCCGCCTCTGCCATTTATGGCCGTATTGCAATGGCCGGACTTGATGCCGGTATTTCATTTGCCTTTTCCAGAATAGACCGGACACCTGATACAAAGCCGTTGCATAAACTGCTTATCGGGGCTGGCAAAGATAGCTGGGCATTGTCAGAAGCCTTTTATCAGGCCTATTTTCTTGATGGGCGGGATGTCTCGGACAGCTATGTGCAGGCAGATATTTTTGCCAAAATGGGAAAGACATCCCTCTATGATGATATTTCGGAAAATGATAAATCCCAAAGCAGACTTGAGCAGGATCTGGCAGACAGCCATGCACTTGGCATAGATGGGGTACCCTTTATGGTATTCAATAATGCCTTTTCAATTGCCGGTGCGCACCCGTCCGACATTCTGCTAAAGGTCATTGATGCATCTGTGCGACCCGAATAATCTATTATGCAGGTAATGTTTCGCCTGTGCCTGCCAGCAGCGCGTTAATCTCAGCCAGATACTGTTTGGCAATCTGACCTCTTTTGTCCGGTTTTGGTAATTCTTCTTTGATGACCAGCTTGTGATCTGATTTCAAAATCACCTTTCCCTTTTTGCTGGCAATCCATGCAATTAGCCTGTCCGGCTGGTCAAAATGATTATCTTTGAAGCTGACGGAAAAACCCTTTGCGCCTGCATCCAGCTTGGCAATATTTGCCCGCAGACAGGCACGTTTCAGCACCACAATCTCAAGCAGATTGCGCGCACTCTCCGGAATAGCACCAAATCTATCAACAAGCTCTGCCATGATAGCATTAATATCATCTTCATTCTGCAGATTGCTGATGCGCCGGTATAATGACAGTCTGACAGACAGATCGCTCACATAGGCTTCGGGAATAAGCACATTATTGCCAAGATTTATTTGCGGGGTGAAATCTGCGATTTCGGCCTGTTCTGTATCAGATGATTTGCCTGCCTGCTCAACAGCCTGACGAAGCAATTCTTGATATAGTTCTATGCCGACTTCCTTAACATGGCCAGACTGCTCGTCACCAAGCAAGTTACCGGCGCCACGAATATCCATATCATATGAGGCAAGTGAAAAGCCTGCCCCCAGCGTATCAAGCGTCTGCATCACATCAAGCCGCCTGCGTGCCTGTGGCGTCAGAATCATATTCGCATCGGTAGTCAGATAGGCATAGGCACGCAATTTGCCGCGCCCTACCCTGCCTCTTAGCTGATATAGCTGCGATAGCCCGAACATGTCGGCACGATGAATAATCATTGTATTTGCAGTCGGAATATCAATCCCAGATTC
>WTJO01000186.1 GCA_011524805.1 Alphaproteobacteria bacterium | reverse complement strand
TGTCATCATCAAGGCAGTTGAGCGGATGATCCCGCGCACACCGCTTGGCCGCAAGGCCATGTCACATCTGCATATCTATGCAGGCGCTGAACATCCGCATGCCGCACAACAGCCAGAAATTCTGGATGTTGCATCTATGAATACAAAAAATAAGAGGTAGTTATGGCTGAACAGGTAGAAACAAATGAAGCTCAGGCTGACGGCATGGCAGCACTTGCCGAGCTGAAGCAGGATGCGCCAGAACAGCAGGCTGTTGCAACACCAGCCGAGCCTAAGATTGACGCTCTAGGCCGGTCTTATGCTACTGGCCGCCGTAAAAATGCGATTGCGCGTGTGTGGGTCAAGCGCGGCACAGGTCAGGTCACAATTAACGGCCGTGATGTGTCTGTCTATTTTGCCCGCCCTGTATTGCAGATGCTGTTAAAACAGCCATTTCAAGTCACAGAGCGCGAAGGCGAATTTGATGTGATTGCCACGGTTGTAGGTGGTGGTCTGTCTGGTCAGGCAGGCGCCGTGCGTCATGGCATTAGCCGCGCACTTACCTATTTTGAGCCGGGTCTTCGTCCTGCCCTGAAGGCAGGCGGCTTCATGACACGTGACCCACGTGTTGTTGAACGTAAGAAATATGGTAAGGCCAAAGCCCGCCGTAGCTTCCAGTTCTCAAAGCGTTAAGCCACTGCTTCAACACATATCCAAATTCTGCAAAGGGCTGTGCGAAATCACAGCCCTTTTTTGTTATCTCTGATATCTGCAAAAATATTTCACTTTTGCACAAGAAATATTTGACGCACTTTCACAGTTATGATGATGTTTGAGACAGTGAAATTTGGGGGTGTGATATGGAAGATAGTGTAACCTCTTTGCCTAGCCGCAGAAGCGGTGGCCGCCTTGCAAGACGCCAGATGCGCAGCATGCCGTTGCCAGAGGACAGGCGTCCTGTTTATGCCGGTATGAAGGGGGGTAGCTACCAGCCTCTTGATGCGGCGGCAGTTGTGGCGGTTGAGCAGACAATCTACCAGATTCTTGACGAGCTAGGCCTGTCTCAGGCGCCGCCCTCTGGGGTTGAGTATATGCGTTCTGCCGGCGCGATTTACAGCGATGACGGGCGTGTACGCTTTCCGCGTGCCGTAATAGATAAAACACTTGAAATGGCCGCATCAGAGCTTGTGCTTCACGCCCAGGATCCGAAATTTGATTTGAATCTCTTAGGCCAGAATGTGCATTTCGGTACCGCAGGCGCGGCTGTGCATATGGTGGATGTAGCAGCAAATAATTATCGCGAATCCACGCTTCAGGATATTTACGATGCAGCGCGTATTGTCCAGCAGATGGATAATATCCATTTCTTCCAGCGGCCAATGGTTGCCAGAGATATCATTGATCCTGCCGAAATGGATTTGAACACGGTATATGCCGCGCTGAAAGGCACAACCAAACATCTTGGTACCAGCTTTACAGAGGCTGAATTTATGCCGGATATTATCGCCATGCTGCATGATATAGCTGGCGGAGAGGCGGCATGGCGGGCGCGTCCGTTCGTGTCAAACAGCAACTGTTTTGTGGTGCCGCCTTTGCGGTTTGCCACTGAATCCTGTCTGGTGATGGAAGTGGCAGTGAATGCAGGCATGCCAGTGTTGCTGTTATCTGCTGGTCAGGCAGGTGCTACGGCACCAGCCTCTATCGCAGGGGCGGTCGCTCAGGCAGTTGCAGAAGTGCTGGCCGGTCTGGTCTATGTAAATGCCATGTCACCGGGGCATCCTTGTGTGGCTGGTGCATGGCCGTTTGTCTCTGATTTGCGCACCGGGGCTATGTCTGGCGGGTCTGGCGAGCAGGCATTACTTACCGCCGCCTGTGCCCAGATGCTAAATCATTTTGGGCTGCCGTCCGGCTCGGCGGCAGGCATGGCAGATGCCAAAATGCCAGATGCCCAGTCTGGCTATGAAAAGGGCATATCAAATGTAATGGCAGGGCTGGCAGGGCTGAATATGGTCTATGAATCAGCTGGTATGCATGCATCTCTGATGGGCTTTTGTCATGAAAGCCTGATTATTGATAATGATATGCTTGGACAGGCAATGCGCTGTGTAAGAGGGATTGAAGTAACGCCTGAAACGCTGGATCTTTCGGTGCTGCAAGATGTATGTCTGGATGGGCCCGGTCATTATCTGGGGCATAACCACACTATCTCTCTGATGCAGACAGAATATGTCTACCCGTCACTTTCTGACAGGTCATCGCCCAAAGAATGGGAGGAAAATGGCAAGCCAAATCTGGTTGAACAGGCCACAGCGCGCAAAGAACAGATACTGGCGAGCCCGCCACCATCACATATTTCGGATCAGCTTGATAGCACATTACGCGAAAAATACCCTGTCCATCTTGGTGAAAAACAATAAGGTCTGTGCGATGGAACTTGGTTGATGAAAGCTGGCATCATATTAGACGGTTTTGTACCGCCACCCCTCCCACGCAACATCAAGATGGACGGCACGTTTGTCCGGCTGGTGCCAGTGTCGGTTGCAGCCCATGCAGACCAGCTATTTAAGTCGTTTCAGACAGATATTGGTGGTAAGAACTGGACCTATCTACCCTATGGCCCGTTTGAGGATGTGCAGGCATTTACGGCATGGCTTGAGACAGTTGAGGGGTGTGAAGACCCTGTGTTTTTTACGATAATAAGACAGGCAGACAATATCGCAGTGGGGGTTGCCAGCTATTTGCGAATAGCGCCTGAACATGGCTCGATAGAGGTTGGCCATATCCATTTCTCGCCTTTGATGCAGAATACAATATTAGGCACAGAGGCGATGTATCTGATGATGCGCTGGGCGTTTGAAGCAGGCTATCGGCGTTATGAGTGGAAATGCAATGCGCTGAACAGAAAATCCCGACAAGCCGCACAGCGTCTTGGGCTGTCCTATGAAGGTGTGTTCAGACAAAGCAATATCTATAAAGGGCGCAACAGGGATACAGCGTGGTTTGCGGCGATAGATTCAGAATGGCCTCAGCTGAAACGCTGTTTTGAGCGATATCTTGATACTGGCAATCTGGATGCGGAGAACAGACCCAAAACCAGCCTGACATCACTTACAAAGCCGCTATTATACAAACATGATACATTTGAATTTTGCGAGTAAGCCATGCTGTCCGACCTGCCGTCAGATAGGTTTCTGGTGCGGGCTGCACAATTGCCTGATGCTGAGGGGCTTGCCAGAATAGCTACGCGTGCCTATCAGCAATATCTGCCGCTTATGGACAGACCGCCTGCACCGATGCAGGCAGATTATAGCGCCCATATTGCAAAGGATGATGTGTTTGTGGCATGCCTAGAAGACAGGCTGGTCGGCTATGCTGTAATTATCCGGGCTGAAGATGATGGATACTGGCTTGATAATATTGCCATCGACCCTGATGTTGCGGGCAGGGGGCTTGGCAAAACATTGCTTGGCTGGATAGAGAGCTGGCTATCAGAACGCACAGATAGCTATCAGCTATATACAAATATCGTGATGCACAGAAATATTGACTGGTATCAGACGCTGGGTTTTGAGCAAACCGGACATAGAACAGTAGATGGCTATCAGCGTATCTATTTTTCAAAAAACCTGACGACTTAGACAGGAATAAAAAGTTTGTGACCGGCTGGTCGATGACAGTGATGTTTTACAGTTGAATTTCATCTACTCTTGTCTAAGTTAGAGAGCGGGGCTAGTCTTTGTCTTCATCATCTTTTCTCTTATTCTGGTAGAGTATTAGCGGTTATATGCTGTCCTTTGCACTTGCTGTATTTTTATTGATTATAACGCCCGGCCCCGGTGTTCTGTCGACCGCAGGCGTTGGTTCTGCCTTTGGCTATCGTTCCGGCTTGGGCTATGTGACCGGCCTGTGGGCAGGCAATAATCTGGTATGCATCGCGGTGGTAACAGGGCTGGCGACCATCATGTTTTCTGCGCCTATTCTGCGCGAAGTGCTGATTGTGCTATCTACTGGCTATCTGGTCTATCTGGCAGGTCGCATTGCACTTGCCGGAACAGATATCGCCTTTATTAAATCAGCCAGACCGCCAGCGATATTCTCGGGCGTGTTTTTGCAATTTATCAACCCGAAAGCCTATGCAGTGAATACCGCGCTATTTACAGGGTTCAAGATTGAACAGCTCTCGCTTGGCGCCGAAATAGCAGTCAAATTTGCGATTATGAATGCTATCTGGATACCGCTTCATCTTATCTGGCTGTTTGCAGGGGTAAAGCTGAACCAGCTAGAATTATCTCGCCGCACCACCCGCATTATCAATCTGGGCATGGCAATCTGTCTTATGGGTGTTGTGATGCTGTCCTTATGGTCTTTACTGAACAGCAATCTTTCAGATACAGGGGCGCTGGAATGATGACAGGTATTTCGCCACCAATCCGCGCGACCATATTTATGATTGGTGCGATGATTTCCTTTACCCTGATGGCAATCTCGGGCAGGGCGCTTGAAGCCAAGCTGGATACATTCGAGATCATGACCTACCGGTCTTTATTTGGCATCATACTGGTGCTGGTGATAGCGCGGATGGCCGGCACACATACCGAAATAAGACGGGTGCGGCTTGGCCTGCATATTGTGCGGAACTTGTTTCACTTTGCAGGTCAGAATCTCTGGTTTTATGCGATATTATATATCCCGCTATCACAACTATTTGCCTTTGAATTTTCAACCCCCTTATGGGTTGCGATATTGGCGCCCTTTGTGCTGAAAGAACAGCTTACTGCAAGCCGGATTATGGCGGCCTCTCTTGGATTTTTCGGTATTTTGCTGGTTGCCAGACCAGATTTGAGTTCGGTAGATGTTGCGCTGATTGCAGCCGCGCTCTGTGCGGTTGGATTTGCAGGTGCGGCGTTATGCACCAAATTGCTGACCAGAACAGAATCAACAACCTCAATCCTGTTCTGGCTTACGGTACTTCAGGCTATTTTCGGGATTGTCTGCGCCGGATATGACGGGCAGATAGATGTGCCGCGCGGCACGGAAATTCTCTGGGTGCTGATTATCGGGATATGCGGGCTTATGGCGCATTTCTGCATTACGTCTGCTTTGCAGTGCGCACCTGCTACTGTTGTAACGCCGCTTGAATTTCTGCGTCTGCCCCTGATTACCGTTGTTGGATATTTTATGTATCAGGAACCGCTGGAAGCGCTGGTATTTCTGGGTGCCGGCATTGTGTTGCTTGCCAATATTATCAATTTGCGCGCGGAATATAAAAACGCATCAAGCTGAACTATTGATATAGCCGGAAAAAGTGAAAAAATGTGCATGCCTGAGGCAAACAATATTTGATTTGTACCTTGGCTGGCTCTAGTGTCTTTTTTAGCAATTATCGTTTGAATAAAAGAGTTGTATCAATGAGCCGTCATAACCTTGACACGTCACCTTCTGTATCTGATGAAATCCGCAAAACCACCTGTTATATGTGCGCCTGCCGGTGCGGTATCAATGTTCATCTAAAAGACGGGAAAATCCGTTATATTGAAGGGAATAAGGATCATCCGGTAAATCAGGGTGTATTATGTGCCAAGGGTAGTGCCGGCATTATGCAGCATTATGCCCCCTCGCGCCTGTCACAGCCCCTCAAGCGGGTAGGTGAGCGTGGCGAAGGTAAATTTGAGCCGATTAGCTGGGATGAGGCACTGGAGATGGCTGCATCATGGCTGGCACCTATCTATAAAAAAGACCCTAAAAAGCTGGCCTTTTTTACAGGGCGTGATCAGTCTCAGGGACTAACCGGATGGTGGGCACAGCAATTCGGTACCCAGAATTTTGCGGCGCATGGCGGCTTCTGCTCGGTCAATATGGCGGCGGCAGGCATTTATACCATGGGCGGTGCATTCTGGGAATTTGGCTCGCCTGACTGGGAGCGCACCAAATTATTCATGATTTTCGGGGTGGCCGAAGATCATGATTCAAACCCGATCAAAATGGGATTGTCACGGCTGAAAGAACGGAATGTAAAAACCATTGCCGTAAACCCTGTTCGCACCGGATATAATGCGATTGCAGATGAATGGGTTGGCATCAAGCCCGGCACGGACGGCCTGTTTGTGATGTCACTTATCCACCAGCTGATCGCAGCAGGCAGGGTAGATATTGATTATCTGCTTCGCTACACCAACGCGCCGTGGCTGGTAATCCGGAATGATGGCGGGCCTGATGACGGGCTGTTTGCCCGCGATAAGGATGGTCAGCCACTTATCTGGGATAGAAAGAAAGGCAAGGCGGTCAGCAGCAATGCCAAACAAATACATCCGGCCATGCAGGGCGAATTTGATCTTGGCAAAGGGGTAAAGGCTGTGCCTGCATTCCAGCTTATTGCCGAAAAATATGCAGATGACAGCTTTTCACCTGAAACTGTGGCCGAAAAAACAGGTGTTTCTGCCGAGCAGATTCGTGCAATTGCAGACCAGCTTGCCCATACAGCCTTTGAAGAAGAGATTGTGATTAAGCGCAAATGGACCGATATGAAGGGCGAGACCCATGACAAGATTATCGGCCGGCCTGTATCTATGCATGCGATGCGCGGTATTTCCGCCCATTCTAACGGGTTCCAGACCTGCCGTGCTATCCATCTGCTTCAGATTCTGCTTGGCTCGGTTGAATGTCCGGGCGGGTTCAGGTTCAAGCCTACCTATCCAAAACCATCTTCTGCACATCCAGCTCCGGGCAAGCCAGCTGGTGCTGGCAAGCCGCTTTCAGGCCCGCCACTTGGCTATCTGCACGAGCCTGAACAGCTTCTGGTTGATGATGATGGCACGCCGCTTCGCATCGACAAGGCCTATAGCTGGGAAGCGCCTTTCTCTGCCCATGGTCTGATGCATATGGTGATCTCAAACGCGTTTGCAGGTGATCCTTACCCTGTGGATGTGCTGTTCATGTATATGGCCAATATGTCATGGAATTCCTCGATGAATTCCCGCGGCGTGATGGATATGCTGACTGCCAAGACAGAGACGGGCGATTATGTCATCCCCAAAATCATCTATTCTGATGCCTATTCATCCGAGATGGTAGCCTTTGCCGATTTGATTTTGCCAGACACGACCTATCTGGAACGTCATGACTGTATCAGCCTGCTCGACAGGCCAATTTGTGAAGCAGATGCGGTAGCCGATTCAATTCGCTGGCCCGTGATGGAGCCTGACAGGGATGTAAAGGGTTTCCAGTCCGTTTTGTTGGCGATTGGTGCCAAGCTAGGTCTGCCCGGGATGGTAGATGAGAGCGGCGCGCCTATGTATGATGATTACGCAGATTATATCATTAATCACCAGCGTAAGCCGGGCATTGGCCCGCTGGCAGGCTTCAGAGGAACTGACGGCACGAAATCAGGCAGGGGAGAGCCAAATCCCAACCAGATTCAGGCCTATATTGATAATGGCGGTTTCTGGAAGGAAGAAATTCCCGAAGATGCCAAATTCTATAAGCATGCCAATCAAGCCTATCAGGACTGGGCAGTTGAAATGGGATTTTTTGACAGCCCGCAGCCTGTTACCTTCCAGCTTTGGCTAGAACCGCTTGCCAAATTCCAGCTTGCCGCAAAAGGCCATGGCGATATCCAGCCGCCAGACCATCTGCGTCAGCGGATTATTGACTGTTTTGACCCTCTGCCAAACTGGTATGCTCCGTTTGAAGGCGATCTGCTGGCAGATGAGACAGCCTATCCCTATCATGCTATAACACAGCGCCCTGCAGCGATGTATCATAGCTGGGGCTCTCAAAATGCGTGGTTGCGCCAGATACATACCTCTAATCCGCTATATGTGCCGGGGCCTATTTGCGATCAGTTGGGGCTGGTAGATGATGACTGGGTCTGGGTTTCGTCCCATCATGGCAGGATAAAGGTGCAGATGAAGCGCACTGATGCGGTTAATGCACAGACCATGTGGACATGGAATGCGATTGGCAAACGAAAAGGTGCATGGGCACTATCAACAGATGCACCAGAATCAACAAAGGGCTTTTTGCTAAATCATCTGATTCATGAATTGCTGCCCGGTAGTGATGATGGCTTGCGCTGGTCAAATTCTGATCCGATTACAGGTCAGGCTGCATGGTATGATTTGCGTGTAAATATCGAAAAGGCGCAGCCTGAAGATGGTCAGTCAAAGCCAGATTTCAGCCCTCAGGATAATCAGGGACAGAATGCAAAACCCGAAGTCAGATATGGTCAGGAGT
>WTJO01000199.1 GCA_011524805.1 Alphaproteobacteria bacterium | reverse complement strand
ACCGCCATCAGAGCGCTGATGCGTGATGGCGATGCGCCGGTGAAATCTACCTCCAGAAGCTCGCTTCGCCTGCTTGGCTCGGTAGGCGAGCCAATTAATCCCGAAGCATGGCTGTGGTATCACAATGTAGTTGGCGATAGCAGATGCCCGATTGTGGATACATGGTGGCAGACAGAAACAGGCGGGATTCTGATAACGCCTCTGCCAGGCGCAACAGCAACCAAACCAGGCTCTGCAACACGCCCCTTTTTCGGGATTGAACCTGTGCTGGTAGATGGTGAGAATAATCCGCTAGAAGGTGCGGCCGAGGGTAATTTATGCATCAACCGTAGCTGGCCCGGCCAGATGCGTTCTGTTTATGGCGATCATCAGCGCTTTATTGATACCTATTTTTCAACCTTTGAAGGCCGCTATTTTTCAGGTGATGGCGCGCGCCGCGATGAAGATGGATATTACTGGATAACTGGCCGTGTTGATGATGTGCTGAATGTATCAGGCCACAGAATGGGCACAGCGGAGATTGAATCGGCGCTGGTTGCCCACCCCAAGGTGGCCGAAGCAGCTGTGGTTGGCTATCCGCATGATATTAAAGGTCAGGGTATCTATGCCTATGTTACGCTGAATGCTGGCGAAGCGCCAACAGACGATCTTATCGTGGAATTGCGTAACTGGGTAAGACAGGATATCGGCCCTATTGCCAGTCCGGATAAAATGCAGTGGGCACCCGGTCTGCCAAAAACACGTTCAGGCAAGATCATGCGCCGTATTTTACGCAAAATAGCTGCAGATGATTTTGCCGAACTCGGAGATACTTCAACCCTTGCCGATCCATCTGTGGTAGACGAGCTGATCGCTAACAGACAGCCCTAATCTACCTATCTGGTCTGTCTACCCAACTAGTTTGCCCAACCAGTTACAGCTGGAGCAACTGGCTAGGCTTAGGCGCGTTTTGGCTACAGCGGCTGGACGCCTTCTTCTGCAATACCTAGTTCGATAGCACGGCAGACAGCATGGGTGCGGTTTCGTGCGCCCAATTTTGATCGCAGGCTTTTCAGATGATGTTTGATGGTCACTTCGCTTAGCCCATGCTCACGGGCAATTTCCTTGTTTGACAGCCCTGTCAGCAGACCATTTAACACATCACGCTCCCTGCCTGTAAGCGTGCCATTTTGCCGCCTGTTCACAGGATCATCCATACTCATCATCTCAACAGGCATATAGGTTTCACCTGCCGCCACAGCCTGTCAGCCCGAAAGAACAGCTGATCATAAAAACAGATACAATACTCAGTATATGCCGGATGCCATGACCAGTTGCATTAGACAAACAGGCTGGCAGAAATACAAAGGGGATATGTTTTGGCATGATCTCTTATCCATTCAGGTGAGCAAAGATCATGTATATTAGTGTTATGTAATTTAATGAACTATTCCATTAGCATATGCTAATTAAACAATAGTATCAGTAGCCTACTCTTTTGTATGTTTTCAGGCATATGCCGGCTCGACATCATATTCATGCCTTGGGGCTGGCCACCGCCAGACAAAAACGCTTTATTGACATAAGGGATTATGGCCTTGGCGGGCTTGACATAATTTGGCAGTGCGCGCATCTAAAAAGACAGAGGTGATGGGTATTGCCTCAGCCAAAAAACGTGGGCATAACGACCCAGTTATAATGACGTGGCCAGATTTACCTGGCCAGATTTACCTGGCCATATTGATCCGGCCAGATTGAAAGGTGAGCGTGATGAATGCTGTTTTGATTCTGGTTGACAGTATAATCAGCCTGTATATCTACACCCTGCTGGCATATGTTATTGCAAGCTGGCTGATAGCATTCAAGATTATCAATCCGTGGCAGCCTTTGGTGCGCTGGATTCTGCAAAGCCTTGGCGGGTTGCATGAACCGCTATTATCGCGCATCAGAAATGTGCTTCCCAGCCTTGGTGGGATTGATATAAGCCCTATCATTGTATTGCTGGCTGTGCAGTTTCTGCGCAATATCCTGTTTGAATATCTGAGCTGATGGCCAGACAGGTGCATCTGGCAGAAATGTGACGTGAAAGAGAGTGTGATGAGCAATTTTGTAACAAATTTCGGATGGCATGAATTTGTAATGCTGGCCGCTTTGCTTAGTGTTGCAGCTATTCTGGGATGGGGGCTTCTGACCATGGCGCGCGGCGGCGAATATAATAAAAACAAATCTAATCTGATTATGCGTTACCGGATTATTTTTCAGGCTATCGCAATATTGATTTTTTGCATATTGCTGTGGCTGAAGCGTGACGGCGGCGCCTAGACTCTATCAACCCACCAATCCAACTTCGGGATGAATTACCATGGTAAAGCTAAATAAAATTTACACCCGCACAGGCGATAATGGCATGACCAGTCTGGTAGGTGGCCAGCGTGTATCAAAACATGCCAGACGGCCTGCCGCCTTTGGCGAGGTAGACGAGCTAAATTCTGTTATCGGGCTGGCCAGATGCCACGCTAAGGGCGAGTTTGATGAAATGCTGGCACGAATCCAGAATGATCTGTTTGATCTGGGCGCTGATCTGGCAACCAGCGATAATGACCAGCCTGCCCTCAGAATTACGGACGGGCAGGTCACACGGATTGAAGCTGAAATTGACAAGATAAATGAACATCTTGACCCGCTTACCTCGTTTGTATTACCAGGCGGCACCGAGCTTGCCGCATGGCTTCATCTGGCACGGACAGTCGCCCGCAGAGCAGAGCGCCAGATGACAGAACTGGCCGTAGAAGAACAGGTTAATGAGCCTGCCATGCAGTTTATCAACAGACTATCTGATTTGCTGTTTGTGATGGCGCGCCACGCAAATGATGCTGGCAAGGCAGATGTTTTATGGGTGCCGGGGGACAATCATGGCCAATAATTCTGCCGATATAGTGAAAGCAGAACAAAAACCGGCCGAAAGACAAAAACAGATTGGGCGAAACAAGGGCAAAAAGTCGCATATTAAAGCGTTAACATGGGGATTTTTTTATGATATTCCCCTTGATAGTTTAGCAATATAAAACTTTAACGCCCTCAAAAAAACAGGGCGATAGGCGATGTCTGGCCATCAGGCCAAATGGAAAAAGGATTGAGACATGAAAATTCTCGTACCTGTAAAACGTGTCATTGATTATAACGTCAAAGTCCGTGTGAAACCTGACCAGTCAGGGGTTGAGCTTGCCAATGTGAAGATGGCGATGAATCCGTTTGACGAAATCGCTGTTGAACAGGCGCTTCGCATCAAAGAAGCAGGACAGGCAGAAGAAGTTGTTCTGGTGTCGGTTGGCCCCCAGCAGTCTCAGGAGACAATCCGCACCGGTCTTGCCATGGGCGCTGATAGAGGCATCCATATCGAAGCAGGACAGGATGTTGAGCCGCTAGCTGTCGCAAAATTACTTACCGCTGTTGTCGGCAAGGAAAACCCGTCGCTTGTGCTGTGCGGTAAACAGGCTATTGATGATGATTCAAACCAGACAGCCCAAATGCTCTCAGCCTTGCTAGGCTGGTCTCAGGCTACCTTCGCTTCTGGTGTCGAGCTAGCCGGTGACAAGGCAAATATCATCCGTGAGGTAGATGGCGGTCTGGAGCATATTGAAGTATCCATGCCGGCCGTAATTAGCGTTGATTTGCGTCTGAATGAGCCGCGCTATGCGTCACTGCCAAATATCATGAAGGCAAAAAAGAAGCCGATTGACAGCCTGAGCGTTGACGAGCTTGGTGTAGATATTTCACCGCGTCTCACCGTGCTAAAGGTAGAAGAGCCAGAAGCACGTCAGGCAGGTATCAAGGTTGAGTCCATTTCAGAACTCGTTGACAAACTTAAAAATGAAGCAAAGGTGATATAATGGCTATTCTGGTAATCGTTGAACATGATAATGACAGCGTTCTGGCATCAAGCCTGAATACTGTTGCAGCAGCCACGGAAATCGGTGGTGATATTGATCTGCTGGTCGCAGGCCATAATTGTGGCGGGGTCGCAGATGCGGCAGCACAGATAGCAGGTGTAAGCCGCGTGCTGGTGGCAGATAGCGCCGAATATGGTTATGGTCTGGCTGAAAATACAGCCCCGCTTATTGCAGGCATGGCCGCACAATATAGCCATGTGCTGGCACCAGCTACAACCTATGGCAAGAATATCCTGCCACGTGCGGCTGCGTTGTGTGATACAGCACAGATTTCCGATATTATCGCGGTAATAGATGCAGATACGTTCCAGCGTCCTATCTATGCAGGCAATGCGCTGGCTACGGTAAAATCTGCAGAAGCGGTGAAGATGATCACTGTCAGAAGCACCTCTTTTGAAGCTGTCGCTTCGGAAGGCGGGTCTGCGTCTGTTGAAGCTGTTTCGGCCACAGGCGATGCAGGATTGTCAGCTTATGAAAAGTCGGAACTATCTTCATCAGAACGTCCTGAGCTGACATCTGCCTCTATTGTGGTATCTGGCGGACGCGGCATGCAGGACGGGTCAAACTTTGCCATGCTTGAGAAGGTCGCAGACAAGCTGGGCGCGGCTGTTGGTGCATCACGCGCGGCTGTAGATGCCGGCTTTGTGCCGAATGATTATCAGGTAGGGCAGACCGGCAAGGTTGTTGCCCCTGAACTATATATGGCGGTAGGCATTTCAGGTGCCATCCAGCATCTGGCCGGCATGAAAGATAGCAAAGTCATTGTTGCCATCAACAAAGATGAAGAAGCGCCTATCTTTCAGGTCGCAGATTACGGGTTGGTAGCTGATCTGTTTGATGCTGTGCCCGAACTGGAAAAAGAGCTGTAGATATTACAGCTGCTTACATAACCATCTCAGTCTGAAGCCAGTTTCTCAAGAAGCTGGCTTTTTACGTCTGTGTCTGTCCACATAACAGGGCCAATATGATAGCTATAGCCGGACTGGCTGGGCGGAATAAACAGCGTTACAGGCAGACCGCTTATTTTCAGTGTTTTTGCCCATGATGCTTTGGGGTCAAATAAGGATAGGGGGGTGGTAATGTTCTTTGCGCTTAATAATGGCAGGCCGGCCTGTGGCCCTGCCCTGTCCAGATTGACCAGAATGACCTGAATATTGTCTGCTTTCAAGGATACGGCCAGCTTTTCCAGTTCTGGCAGCTCGACAATACATGGCGCGCACCAGCTTGCCCAGAAATTCACAATCACGGCGCCACCTTTGAAATCTGAAAGCCTATGGGCGTTGCCTGTTTCCGTATGAATATCTGTCGCTGGCAGTGCTGTTGTGCCTTCTGTGAAGCTCAGCTTGGTCGTGGCCGCATTTGCAACAGACAGAACCAGCCCTGTCAGCAGAAAAAACAGCGCCAATATGGCAGAAAGCTGATATAACAGGCGCGGCCATTGCTTAGATATTTGTGTATAAACCATAAAATTCATAGTATATGGATAGTGGTTAAAGTGCAGGTCTGGCCGATAAGGCATATACCAAGATATAGTCGGATAAAGACATAATGACACACGGAAACGAAAAAACAGATAAAAAATCAGCGTCACCTATCTGGGGCGGGCGGTTTTCAGGCGGGCCATCACAGCTGATGCAGGATATAAATGCATCTATCAGCTATGATAAAACCTTCTATCGTCAGGATATTGCCGGATCGATTGCGCATGCCACCATGCTGGCCAGCCAGAATATTATCAGCGTTTCTGATAAAGACGCTATCATTTCCGGGCTAACCCAGATTGAAGATGAGATCAGCACAGGCACATTTACCTTCTCTGCCGAACTTGAAGATATTCATATGAATATTGAAACCAGACTGGTTGAGCTGATCGGCGCCCCTGCAAAGCGGCTACATACAGCACGTTCGCGGAATGATCAGGTTGCAACAGATTTGCGGCTTTGGCTTCGCGACAGTCTGGTTAATCTGGATGCGATGCTGATGGCGCTGCAATCTGCACTGCTGGACAAGGCAGAGACATATGCAGATACACTGATGCCCGGATTTACCCATCTTCAGACAGCACAGCCAATCACTTTTGGATTTCATCTCATGGCCTATGTCGAGATGTTTGGCAGAGACAGATCACGCCTTGCCGACTGTGCCAGACGGATGAATGAATCACCGCTTGGCGCGGCCGCGCTGGCAGGTACAGGCTATCCGATTGACAGACATCAAACTGCGGGGCTTTTGGGATTTGACAGGCCGATGGCGAATGCTATGGATGCAGTATCATCACGTGATTTTGCGATTGAATTTATGGCTGCGGCATCAATCTGTGCTACCCATCTATCACGGCTGGCAGAAGAAATTGTGATCTGGTCTACTGACAGATTTGGCTTTATTTCCCTGTCTGATGCCTTTACCACAGGCTCGTCCATCATGCCGCAAAAACGCAATCCTGATGCAGCTGAGCTGGTACGGGCAAAACCGGGCAGAATCATTGGCGATCTTGTCAGTCTGCTGACTGTCATCAAAGGATTGCCACTCGCCTATGGCAAGGATATGCAGGAAGATAAAGAGCCTGTATTTGATGCAGAAGCATCTCTGTCTGTGGCCATTGCGGCTATGACAGGCATGATAGAAGATATGACAGCACATGCCGAGCCTATGCGGCGCGCGCTTGAAAAAGGTCATCCAAATGCGACTGACCTGGCTGACTATCTGGTATCTGCATTAAATATCCCGTTCAGAGATGCGCATCATGTCACAGGCCAGCTGGTTGCACTGGCAGATGAAAAGGGCTGTGCGCTAGAACAGCTTGAGTTGCCCGAAATGCAGAAGATTGAACCTGCGCTCGGGACAGATGTGCTTGACATTCTGCGTCTTGAGAATGCGGTCGCAGCGCGCACCAGCTTTGGCGGTACGGCTCCGTCAGAGGTCAGAAACCGCATCGCTGATGCCCGCAAACACTATCTAGATAGCCAGTAAGAAAGATTACCTATATGACCAGAACATCTCTGAAAACAGCTGTCATTTTTACCCTTATCTGCCTGTTCAGTCTTGGCGGGCTGGCTAGTTGCGGCAAGCGCGGTGACCCTGTGCGGCCAAGTGACGTTGAGCAAACAGGATAACAGGCTGGATAGATGACTATGAACCCGTTTGACGGGGCGCATGCCCCCTATGTTGACCTGAACAGCCTTGCCACAGCATATGGCACGCCGCTATATGTCTATTCGGCAGACGGATTTATTGCGTCATATCAGGGCTTTGCAGCCAGCCTGTCAGCACTGGACAGCCATATTCATTTTGCCGTAAAGGCCAATTCTGCACTGGGCGTCTTGCAGGTGCTAGCAAAACAGGGCGCAGGTGCAGATATTGTATCTTATGGCGAGATGAAGCGTGCCATGATGGCAGGTATTCCGCCTGAAAAGATCGTGTTTTCAGGGGTAGGCAAAACAGATGCCGAACTGGCCAGCGCATTAACAGATGGCATCGGGCAGATAAATGCCGAATCATCTGCTGAAATAGATCATATTATGCGCATCGCAGAACAGCTTGATGTGATCGCGCCTGTCTGTCTGAGAGTCAATGTCAATGTTGACCCGAAAAGCCATGCCAAAATATCAACAGGGCAGCGTTCGACAAAATTCGGCATTCCTGTTGATGATGGGCAGGCAAAAATACTCTATAAGGCCATCTGCCAGAACCCGCATATAAAGCCAATGGGGCTGGCGGTACATATTGGCTCACAGCTTACAGAGCTTGAACCGTTTGAAACAGCCTATCTTGAATTGCTGGGGCTGGCCGACAGGTTGCGGGCAGACGGATATGACGTGCCGGGGCTTGATTTGGGGGGCGGGCTTGGCATTGATTATGCCACCAACCAGCCTGTTGATTTTGCCAGCTATGGCAGGCTGGTAACACGTATTTTCAGCAATCGCGGCTACCGGCTTGGTTTTGAGCCCGGCAGATCAATCGCCGCAGATAACGGGGTATTGCTGACAAAAACAATTTTTGTGAAAGATGGCGGTGATAAGCGGTTTGTGATTGTTGATGCGGCAATGAATGATTTACTCAGGCCGACCTTATATGAAGCCTATCATACGATAGATTGTCTAAGCCCGCGCGACCCGCATCCGCTACCAGCTGATATTGTCGGGCCTGTCTGCGAGACAGGTGACTATCTGGGGCTGGGCCGGACGCTTCCTGATGTTCAGGAAGGGGATATTCTGGTAGTGCGGTCAGCAGGCGCCTATGGTGCGGTGATGATGTCAAATTATAACACCCGCCCTGAAGCCGCAGAAATTCTGCTAGATGGTGATAAGGTGCATGTGCTGCGGCCGCGGCGCACGCTTGATGAGCTTCTGGCACTTGAACACCTGCCACTCTAGCGGCTAATAATATTCTGGGATATGGGGGTGACAACGACCTGTGCATCTGTTGCATTGTCAATGTCCACCTGCAGGAAGAAGGCGGTGGTCTGTCCTGCTTCTATCACCTTATCCTCTGGCACCATACGCTCGATGGCAAGTATCTCGCCTGTTTGTGACAGAATTTTTATCTCAAGTGCAGAAGCATGAGAGGTCAGATGATAATTATTTTTTAGCTGGCCTCTGATACGCAGAATATTACGTTCATAATCTGCTGACAGATTTTCTACCTGAAGCACCGACAGATTAGGCGAAATAGACAGGCCAATAAACTGATAGGCAGATAATAGCTGTGGATGGGCGGCGGTAAGCGGGCCTCTGAATGCATATATGACCGTGCAGATAGCAGCTATCATAATCAGCGTAAGCGCAGGCAGACGAAGCCGCTTTAACACATCACCAAGCAATCTGTTGCTGTCATCACTAACGGGCTGATGCGGCTCAACATGCCAGACATGCTGGCATACAGAACATCTTACCTGCTGTCCTGTAGCCGCAATGGCCGAATCATCAATGCGGAATATGGTCTGGCATTGCTCACAGGTTAGCAACATAAGAACGCACCCATAATTTTGATGTCTAAGATGATCAGCATTACTTGAGCATTATACATATCTTGGTTACAGTCTAGTCATGAATATCCATAATCTATCGGCATAATGATTGCCAGAATTAAAGCAGCTAATTCCTGTATATTATTGGTTATATGACATTATTTTCGTCCCATCAAAAATTCGTTAATCTGATTCTTGTCGTAATAATAGCGTTCGGGCTAATCGCAGGTGCTTTCCAGCATTTTGTGCTGACCCTGCCATCCCAGCCAGATATGCCGCCACGCCAGATTGATGGCATTGTTGTGGCGACTGGCGGGCAGGGACGGATCAGTGAAGGGCTGAAACTGCTTGGTGAAACCGGCGCAGATACTATGCTGATCACAGGCGTAGGCACAGATGCCAGCAAACAGGCGCTGGCCACTGCCCTGTCTCTATATGGCGATGAGCTTGCGCAATTTACCTGTTGTGTAGAGTTGGACATCACAGCACAGGACACTTCAGGCAATGCAAAGGCAGCGGCAAGATGGGCAGCAAAAAATAATTTTCAGCATCTATTGCTCGTTACTGCAAATTATCACATGCCGCGCGCAAAGCTGGCCTTTTTACGGCACCCCTCATTTACCTCGGCACGCCCTGATATCCAGCTTTCTTACTGGCCTGTCATTCCGGCAGATTTGAAGCAGGATAGCTGGTATGCAAGCTGGTCGCAATTGCGCCTATTGGGGCGGGAATTTGCCAAATACAGCCTTGCACGGCTTCATCTGATTTAAGGCTGCCCACAAATCCGAAAGATAGGCGTGTTATGCAGCAGGCGATGCTAGCTATCCTGTCCCATATCAATAATCGAGCGCCTTATATCTCTGGTACGGGTAAACAGCTCAAATAGCTTGTCTTTTTCTTTCCAGCGTATTGCCCGTTGCAGATAGCTTAAATCTTCGGTAAAGCGCTGCAACATCTCAAGCACAGCCTCGTCATTATTGATAAATACATCCCGCCACATGGTCGGATCCGAGGCGGCAATGCGGGTAAAATCCCGAAAGCCGGAAGCTGAATATTTAATCACATCTTCTTTAAGCTGGGTTTCAAGATCAACGGCCGTGCCCACAATCGTATAGGCTATCAGATGCGGCAGATGCGAGGTGATAGCCAGCACCCTGTCATGATATTCCGTATCCATAAACTCAACCATTGCACCAAGCGCGCCAAGATAGCCGGCAAGCCTGTCTATCTTTATCTGCTCGTTGCCATTTGGCAAAATCAGCCAGTAACGCTTTTCAAACAGGGTGGCAAAGCCCGAGGCCGGGCCTGAAAATTCGGTACCTGCCAGCGGATGGCTTGGGATAAAATGACAGTCATCGGGCACAAGTGGCGATATATCTTTAATCACGGAACGCTTTGTTGAGCCTGTATCTGTTATCACCGTATCCGGCTTCAGACTATCTGCCAGCTCTGCCATTACCTCTGCCATTGCCCCGACAGGCACCGCCAGCACAACTAGCTCGGCATTACTCACAGCTGTCGAAATCTGGTCATGAATCTCTGTGCCAAGCCCAAGCTGTCCTGCTTCTGCCCTGACATCATCGGCATGATCATACAGGCTGATATGAGTATCAGGCAAAATACGTTTTGTGGCCAGCGCCAGAGAGCTGCCAATCAGACCGATACCGATAATCGCAATATGGTTATAAGGCTGTGTCATCTTTGCGTTATTCTGCTTTCCGTGAATTACTGATTGTTCAGGCACAGTCGGGTAAAGCTGGCTTTCACTTTTTCCATTTCTGCATCTGTGCCCATGCTCATTCTGAGATAATTTGCAAGACCATAGGGTGCCATTGTCCGGAGCAAAATACCGTCCTGTGCCAGCCTCTTGGCTGCCTCATCTGCTGTCAGATGGGCCATATTGTCAAACCCTATTAGCAGAAAATTTGTCATAGATGGCACCACCTCAAGGCCAAGCTGGCGCAGAAAATCGGTCATTTCAGCAATCCATCTGTCATTATGGGCGACTGATAGAGCCTGAAAATCTATATCTTCAATCGCGATGATACCTGCCTGTTGCGCGGCACTATTCACCGAAAATGGCCCTCTTATTGAGCCGATAGTAGTCAAGATATGCTCAGGGCAATAGGCCCATCCCAGACGAAATGCCGCCAGCCCATGCAATTTTGAAAAAGTGCGTGTCATCACCACATTGTCATATTGCTCGACCATCTGCGCTGCCTCGTCCGTGAAGCCATCATCAAGATATTCTGCATATGCCCAGTCCAGCACGAGCATCACTGATTCTGGCAGGCCGGCATGAAGCCGTCTGACCTCATCCATTGAAATCATTGTGCCTGTCGGGTTGTTCGGATTAACCAGAAAAACCATTTTGGTGCGCTGTGTTACCGCTGCCAGCATATTATCAACACTGACAGTCATATCCTCATCATCGGCTGCCATAACAGGCACACCACCGGCAATATGCACTGCCTGCGGAATCACCAGAAACGCATATTGGCTATGCACCACCTCATCCCCCGGCTCAAGATAGCCCATTGTCAGCAATGCGATGAGCTCGTCTGAACCGTTTGAGGTGATAATATGTTCAGCGTCCAGCCTGTATCTGCTGGCAATTGCCTGATTTAGTTTTCCGCTCTGGATTTCTGGATAGCGATGTGGCTCAAACCCTGCACTGTCAAGAAATGACATCACCTTTGGCGATGGGCCTAACGCACCTTCATTTGCCGATAGTCTGATAAGCTCTGCCTGTTCTGTCTCGCCAAAGGACGGACGATAGGTCAGAAGCTGTCTTACAGATTGCTTTGGTTGCGGTCTGCTAGGATGTGTCATACCTTATCCTCTGCTCGGAATGTTCTGGATATCAGCGCTGTTGAATCTATCATGTAACTTTAACGTTTCTGGGGAATATATCACTTCCGGTGCTATCAGGACTAGCCCACAGGCTTTGACAGATGGGCATATCTGCCAAGATATTGCCAGCCTTCGCCCTGTTCGGACAGATATTTCTGATATGCTTCAGCCGACACCGAGATAATCTTGTCTGCGCCGCTATCCAGTACCACCACCATATCATAGTCAGTATCATCTGTCGGGCTATTGGCGATAACATAGCTTGAAATGGCTGTTAAATCCTCACTGTCTGATGAAATGCCAGCGATGATTTTTGCCCTCTCATCTGCGATAATCTGTGGAGCAATCTGCTGTAGTTCATCTAAATCTACCAGCGCAATATCACTCTCACCTGCCAGCAGGCTGGCAAGCAATGCATCCGGATGCTGTTGAGGCGGCAGCACAATTAGCTGACCTGCGGCAAGCCCAAGCGCGTCTGCAAAACAGCTTTGGGTGCTGGCAATTGAAAAATCTGGTTTTTGCAAGCCAATGCTGGCAGAGATAATAACCCGCCATAATCCGCCAACAAATTCAAATGGCAGGCTGCCTTTTCTCTCAGCCAGACGCGCAAACATCTCTGCTTCCCTGCCAGGGCGAAATATCGCATCATCTGGCCCCTTGGTCTGGCTAACTTCGGCAGATAACGCCATGCGATTTTTTATTAACGCAAGCAATTCAGTGTCAATCTGATCTATCTTCTGACGAATTGCCGCAAGCTGCTCATCCTGCATCGCGCCTCATTTCCCATATGCCTAATCTTTGTTCTCTGTATAGCTGTTTGTTGCCAGTCCAGCAGGTACCATCTTTCCTAGACCAAATCGCCTTCGAGAGTAAGCATAATTTGCCTTATGCGGTGCGTATAGTCTTTTTCGTGCCTGTATCAGCAGAACGGCATTTTGATGATGCCTGCCAGCGCCTACCAGTCTGGAAAATCTGCTCCTGCCAGCCTGTGATGGCACCGTCTGATACCGGCTATGACGCATCTGCACAATATCCAGCCCCGCAGTGTTGATAAGGCTGACAATCTGCGCTCTTGTCAGCAGTCTGCCAGCAGAGATAGAGCTGCGGAATTTGTCTATTTTCGGTGCCCAGTACCACCGCCTGTAGGGACAGATAAACAATATTGTGCCCGCCGGATCAAGCACGCGCACAGCCTCTTCAATAAAGCTATCTGGCTTCTCAAGGCAGGCAAGACCGTGATGTATCAGCAGATGCCGGATTGTGTCATGGCCAATCGGCCAGAAACAGCTATCAATGATGGCAATATGCTGTCCATCAGCACCTGCCAGCGGGACAGGCTCTGTATCTTCTGTTGCCAGAAAAGGAATATCATCTAGCCAGTCAAGATTGCCAAATGGCTGGCCACAGGCCAGATACTGTGCCTCAGCATCACGATTTTCGACAACCCATTCAGGGACAAGTCTGCCCAGTGCCTCTACTGGCAATATCTGGTGCGATATATCAGCGAGATAGATAGGCTGTGTCTTGGCAGTCAATGATAAACTCGTCCTTTCTGTGCTATGGGGTATATTGGCGGGTGATCTGCGGCATCAGCCAGCCATCCCCCAACATATAATATCGGCATATGCATATCGGCACAATGTGATAGCATACCAGCCCACGCCATAAAAGACTAAGTCAAAAACACCCTTTCTGGCCAGTTTCCACCTTTTTATGTTGCACTGCAACAATATAGCTGGTTAGCTATGCCCGTCCCAGAGCAACATTACCATATTCAAGGCAGATAAAAGGTAGCCAATAGCGATGATATTAATCAAAAAATACGCAAATAGGCGTCTATATGATACCTCGGCATCTGCCTATATCACCCTGTCGGAATGTGCCGATATTATCAGGGCAGGCACAGAAGTGCAGATAATAGATGCCAAATCAAAGCAGGATATTACCGTTATTGTGATGATCCAGATAATTATGGAATGTGAGCAAAATTTCCAGATTCTGCCTGTTGCAGCATTGCGGCAAATCATCAAAGCCTATGGCAGCCGATCTGGCAGTCTGCTTAGCCGCTATCTGGAACGCACAATGTCGTCTTTTGCCCATCATCATCTGGATCTTGACGAAGCGCTGGAAGCCAGCCTTGATGCTATTGAAAAAGACAGACAGCCAAAGATAGGCAGGCCAGCACAAACAGACGTATTTGATAGCCGTAAACGCGAATTGCTAGAACAGCTTCAGATAGAGATGAAACAGCTTAGCGCGCGGATACAAAAGCTATAGCGCTGCCATCATGAAACATCCTAATCCAGACTGGACAGACGATAGCTGGCACAATCCACATCTTTATAAATATCAGGTTTCGAGGTCTGAACAGATAGCCCCATAACAGATGTCATGCCCGAAATTGCGTCAAAAATACGTCTGGCCAGCGTTTCCTGAAGGTCAAAATGCTGGCTGGTGGCAATCGTGATGACTGTCTCTCTGATATCATCATAATTCAGCGCATCATCGATATTATCTGCCTGTGGCTCTTTGTCAGGATCAAGCAGAATTTCAAGATCAACAAGTATGCGCTGAGGTGTTTCACGCTCAAAATCATGAATACCGATAGAACAGCTTGTCTCAATACCTGTTAGCACGAAGCGTCTTGTCAGCGAAAATGTCATCTTCAGGATTCCTCATAAAAGGCTACATCACGCGCTGGCGGCTGCAGATGCACTCCCCCATCTAGCACGATTACCTCACCAGTCATAGAGCTGGCAGACAAAATCAACTGCATGGCAGCGACAATTTCTGATATCGAAGCGCCCTGACCAAGCAAATTACGTTTATGGGACTGTCTGAACTCTGCTTCTGTCTGTCCCCCTGATGGCAGGGTAATGCCCGGCGCAATGCCATTCACACGCATTTTTGGTGCATAGGCCTGTGCTGAAATCTGGCTAAGACATAATAAGGCAGATTTTGACAGTGTATAGCTGAAATAATCTGGGTTTATTCCGAATAATTTTGCATCCAGCATATTGATAACACAGCCCTTATCCTGTGCGCCAAGCTGCTGGTAAAATAGTCGTGTCAGCAAAGCAGGCGCAGACAGATTAACCGTCATATGGGCGGCAATCGCTTCAAAGCTGACAGTATGCGCATCATCATACCGGAACAGAGACGCATTATTAACAAGCGCTGTAACAGTGCCATCTGCTGTAGCTGCCGCCATCAATCTGGTGACATCATCTTCAGACGACAAATCTGCTGCCACCAGACTCACACGGCCACCTGAGGCTTCAATCTGGCGTGCCTGTTCTGCTGCCTCTGCTTCAGAGCTATGATAATGCAGGATGATATGCCAGCCCATGGCCGCAAAATGCGCTGCCATCTCGGCACCAATACGCATTGCTGCGCCGGTAATCAGCATCCTGCCTGCCATAGCGTTATTATGATCACCCATATACATATCTCTCTTCGCGCCTATCGTTGCGCCTGTCTTGCAGTTAACTGTTATGTTGTTATACAGCGATTATATCCTAGATGGATTTATGCCAGGATGCGATTGCCAAGCATCTGCTCTAGAGACGGCGCACCAGAAAGTCAGGCTGAATACCTATTTCATCCAGCAGCCGGTCTGCATTATGGTCACGCAACAGCCCATAGCTGGTTATCAGCGCCGTCCGCAGCCCTGCGGCATTGCCGCCAAGAATATCTGTATGGGGTGAATCGCCAACCATGACAATCCGCTCCCGTGCAACCTGCCTGCCTGCCAGCAGTTCAACCTGCCTTATGGCCAGCTCAAAGGCTGGTGCGTGTGGCTTGCCATACCAAGATGGTTCTGCCAGCCCTGCTGCCATCACCCGTGCCGCCCAATAGCCCGGCTCATCTGAAAAGCCGTCACTATGCGGTGCAGAAATATCAGGATTGGCAATATGCAGGGTACGATTGCCACGGCGTAAAAACTGCTCCAGCCTGATATGGGCTGTTTCATTCCAGCTTGTAGTACCAAGCAATACAGCGCCATCTGCATCTGACCAGAGCGCATCATCATCATCAAATCTAACCTCTGACAGGCTACCAAGCGGCGTTGTCGCCCCGCATAAGGAAATAAGCTGGCTGGCTGGCCTGCGTGCCATAACATCCTCAAAGGCGTCACGGCTAGAGACAACCTGTTCTGGTGTCAATGCCAGCCCCCAGCCATTATATTTCTGCGATGTCTTTGCCGATGGGTGGCTGGCTCCATTAGTCAGCACAACCACAATTTTTCCTGCCCGCGCGCAGGCATCAAGCAGCTCGTCAATATTGTCAATTTTTCTGTCACCCACATTAATCACGCCAAAACCGTCAAGAATAAGCGCGTCAACCTCGTCCAGAATATCAATCAGACGTTCGTAATTATGGCGTGAAACAGGGCGATATCGCGGCATAATTGGCCGCAACATTTGATATATATCAATACAGGCATCTGCATCTAGCCGGTCAGGGGCAGGCAGGGCAGAGGATATGGTTACAGACGGCGTGTTCATCAGCTTGTGGTGGTTATCCTGAAACGAGTATCTTAACTTGCTATCTGGCGAAATCCTGCTATCTCAACAGAAAATAGCATAGCAAACATATCTGGTGTAACAGTTAGACCATGTAGCCGATATTCTTGCAAGAGGCAGATAAGAGTATGTCACAGATGGACAGGGTAGTGATTATTGGTGCCGGACTGGCAGGGCTGGCGGCAGCACGCAGATTGAAAGCGGCAGGATATGATGTGCTGGTGCTGGATAAGGGGCGGCGAATCGGCGGCCGTATCTCGACACGCAGGGCAGATGGCTATCTGTTCAATCATGGTGCCCAGTTTGTCACTGCACGTTCTACCGAATTTTCCGAAATCTGCCTCTCTGCAGAACAGACAGGCAAAATGGCCTTGTGGGATATTGGCAGGAAGGCACCCTGTTTTAGCGGAACGCCAGACATGCGGGGTCTGGCAGAAATGCTGGGTGATGGGCTGAATATCATCCAGCAATGCGAAATCTCGGATATTGCCGTAATAGATGCGCAGTTCCAGCTAACAGATACAAAAGCACAGCATTATCAGGCACGCCATCTGCTGGTCACCAGCCCTGCCCCCCAGACAGCCCGGCTTGTCCGGCCACTTTCAGATGAGGCTGCCAGCATTGCAGAACAGGCACGCTATCACCCGTGCTGGACCGTAATGGCAGGATTTGCAACGCCCTGTGACGGGCTGGATCAAATTGCCAGCCTGTCAGGCGGACATATTGCCAGCGCCACAGCCGAACGCGCGCGCCCCGGCGCATCAGGGCTGACACAATCACTCACCCTTCAGGCAAATGAAGCATTTTCGGCAGAATGGCTAGAAGCGCCTGATACAGATAGCATTATCCGCATGCTGATGGCTGAATTTGGCAGAATAAGTGAACTCACTCTGCCTGAAGCTGATTATCTGAGTGCCCATCGCTGGCGATATGCAAAGGTCGAACAGCCTGTAGATGCGCAATCAAAGCGGCTATTTGACGTTGGCGCCGCATCTGGCTATCTGGGCATAGCAGGGGACTGGCATCCTGTTTCAGCTGATATCCGGCCAGCCACAGGCCAGCGCGCCGAAGAGGCGTTCCTGTCAGGACACAGCCTTGCCGAAGCGCTTATCTCAACGCGGTAGGCCTAATTTTTATACTGGTCTTTTTAGGCTAGCAGCACCAGCATCATACAGATGCATTACTTAATTTCGGCCGCGGTAATAAATTGCCGGAACGCCTCGCACCATATCAGCACGGTATTATAGCCTGAAATATCCAGACCTTTAGGTACATCTACGCTGAAATTGGAAAAGGCTTTAATCGGGGCAATTTGCAACGCACTATCCTTTATCTGCAGAAACTCTGCTTCTGTTTCGACAAATTTGGATACAAGATAGAGCCGGTAATCTGGTCCCGGCGATACCTGACCATCTAGCCAGATACGCTCATCTGTGACCGTAATGGTACCCTCACCCCAGTGAAAGGCATCAGAATCAGCCAGTTCGCGCACAAATGTGCCTGTTCGCATGGTACTGGTCTGCTGGTTTGCCAGCTCGGCCAGCTGTGTTCTGGACAACCCCTTTTCTGCTGTCAGAATCGGCAGTGCATATACGCCGGCACCGAACCCGACACCAAAGCCAAGACATAGACAAATCACGCAGGCCATAAGCCCGAAATACCCTTTACGTAATAATGGCATGTGTTAATCTCCCTTATCAGGCATATTCTGAAACATCGCTTGGCTAGAGCCTAAACTGATTCATAATTCAAATAAACGTCTTTATGATTTTGCCGATTTAGCTGAAATATCGCCTATCTTATGCTGAAAAGCATGCAAACAGGCTGTTTTGGCTTGACATATTCGGGGGCAACGGTATATTTCCGAACGCTCAGCGAATTGCATTAGACAGGTAGGTGTTCTTTGACCGCCTATTGCCCATGTAAAGACGCTGGAAACCAGATTTAACATAAGTTTGAGGGTATCGCCATGTATGCTGTGGTGAAGACAGGTGGAAAACAATATCGCGTAGCCAAGGATGACAAAATCCTGGTTGAACATATTGACGCCGAAGAAGGCCAGACAATCACTTTGGATAAGGTGATGATGCTTGGCGATGGTGACAAGGTGACAATTGGTGCGCCTGTTGTTGAAAATGCGAGTGTTGAAGCAGAAGTGCTTAGCCAGACACGCGGTCCGAAAATTATCATTTTCAGACGTAAGCGTAGAAAAAATCATCGTAGGATTCAGGGACACCGTCAGGATCTGACCTTGCTGAAGATTACAGATATTTCTAGCTCGGGAAAGAAGGCCGCCGCTCCAAAATTGGCAGCCAAGAAAGCTGAAGCCCCAAAGATTGAAGCCCTAAAGTCTGAAACAAAGAAGCCAGCTGCCAAGAAAGCAGCGGCAAAAAAGGCAGCGGCACCAAAAGCTGAGGCAAAGAAACCAGCCGCTAAAAAAGCAGCTGCAAAGAAAAAAGCAAAGTAAAGAGGAGTCCAAGCTATGGCACATAAAAAGGCAGGCGGAAGCTCACGAAATGGTCGCGATTCAGCCGGTCGCCGTCTTGGCGTTAAAAAATTCGGCGGCGAGGCAGTGATACCGGGTAACATTATTGTGCGCCAGCGTGGAACCAAATTCCATCCGGGTGATAATGTAGGCATGGGCAAAGACCATACATTATTCGCATTGACAGACGGTCAGGTCAAATTCCGCCAGAAGAGCGGCGGCAAGACGTTCGTATCAGTCATGGGTAGCGAGGCCGCCGAATAGGCACCCCCCACGGCTTGAGAGCGTAGCCTGATTTCAGGCAAGATTAGACGCTGAATATCCTGAATATACGCACCTGAATATAGGTAATGGCAAAGGTGTCCCACGCACAAAAAATGGGGCACCTTTTTTATGTGGATCATCAAAAGCAGATAAAGACAGATATTATGAAATTTCTGGATCAGGCCAAAATCTTTATCAAATCTGGCAATGGCGGCCCCGGCGCTGTGAGCTTCAGACGCGAAGCAAATGTGCCCAGAGGCGGACCTGATGGTGGTGATGGCGGCAAGGGCGGTGATGTTATCGCAAAATGTGTCGGTGGGCTGAACACGCTGATTGATTATCGCTATCAGCAGCATTTCAAGGCTGCCTCTGGCACCCCCGGTTCAGGCAGAGACAGATCAGGTGGCAAAGGTGATCATGCAATCCTGCGCCTGCCAGAAGGCACGCAAATCCTATCAGATGACCAGTCTACCGTACTGGCAGATTTGACCAAAGAAGGTCAGGAAGTTGTATTGCTGAAAGGCGGTATAGGTGGCAAGGGCAACGCGTTTTTTGCCTCATCTACCAATCAGGCACCACGGCGCGCACAGCCCGGTGAACGCGGTGCCGAATTATGGGTGTGGCTCAGGCTGAAACTAATTGCAGATGCCGGACTGGTAGGACTTCCCAATGCCGGCAAATCTACCTTTTTATCAGTGGTATCAGCCGCCAGACCTAAAATCGCAGATTATCCATTCACCACCCTGCACCCCAATCTGGGTGTTGTTGGGATTGATAATCATGAATTTGTGATGGCAGATATTCCCGGCCTTATCGAAGGTGCACATGAAGGGGCAGGCATTGGCCACAGATTTCTTGGCCATGTAGAACGCTGTCGCGTGCTGATGCATCTGCTTGATGCGACCTCAAATGATCCTTTGCAAAGCTGGAAGATTATCAGAAATGAACTTGCCGCCTATGATAAGAGCCTTGCAGAAAAGCCCGAAATTCTCGTACTCTCAAAAGCAGATGCCGCACCGGCCGATTATATTGACGAGCTGAAAGCTGAACTAGCCTCGCAAGGCGCAGGCGAAATTCTGGTGATGTCTTCTGTAAGCGGTGCAGGTGTACCGCAGGTATTGCGGCGGCTTTACCAGATTATCACCGATAGCCAGATGGACGAATTGCGCGCACAGCAAGAACAGCAAAGCTGGAACCCCCATGATGACTAGCCAGACAGACAGCACCCATCATATCAGCCTAGCAGACAAGATTGAGTCTGCCCGCAGAATAGTGATCAAAATCGGCTCTGCCTTGCTATTTGACGGTAAATCCGGCGAAGCACGCCAGCACTGGCTGGACAGACTGGGAGATGATATTGCCGCACTAAGCAGACAGGGCAAAGAGGTAATTATTGTTTCTTCTGGATCAATCGCGCTTGGCAGACAGATTCTGGGACTGAAAAAAACTCTCAAGCTGGAAGCCAAACAGGCCGCCGCCGCCACAGGACAGGTTGCACTTGTCCAGCTATGGGCAGATGCGCTTGCTGCCCATAACCTGACAGCAGCACAGATACTGCTTGCTCCTGATGATACTGAAACACGCAAGCGGCACATCAATGCCAGAGATACAATCTCAACTTTGCTGGCACTTGGGGTGGTTCCGGTTGTCAACGAAAATGACACCATCACCACCTATGAGATACGCTTTGGCGATAATGACAGGCTGGCGGCGCGGGTGGCGGCCATGATGTCTGCTGATTTGCTGATCCTGCTATCTGATATTGACGGTCTGTATAGCGCCAACCCCAAACTAGACAGGACAGCCCGCCATATTCCCTATATTGGCGAAATAACAGACGAAATTATCGCGATGGGTGGCGATTCTGATACCGAATTTGCCTCTGGCGGCATGACAACAAAACTTGCTGCCGCACAGATAGCCAGCAAGGCAGGCGTGACGATGGGGATATGTTCCGGCGTGATTGACAGGCCGCTTTCCCATCTCAAAGAGGGCGGGAAGGCCAGCCTATTCGCCGCCTCTACCTCTGCTGTAACAGCCAGAAAGAACTGGATAGCCGGTGCGCTGGCACCGCAAGGGCAGATTCATATTGATAAGGGCGCCTATAATGCGCTTCAGGCCGGAAAATCACTTTTGCCTGTAGGCGTAACACGCGTCACAGGCACATTTGACCGCGGCGACCTTGTCCAGCTATTATCGCCTGAAGGAGATGAAATTGGCTATGGGCTGACTGCCTATTCAAATCAGGAAGCCCAGAAGCTGGCTGGCCAGAAAAGCACAGATATTACAGCTGTTCTTGGCTATGAGCATAGAGATGAGCTGGTGCATGCAGATGACCTTGTGATCATCAAAGCATCATCTGCCATTAGACAGACTGACTAGACAGGTAAACGCTTATGAATAACCAGACCCACGCCGACATGCTATCATCATCACAGGCAGATGCGCTGATTTCCGAGCTGGCAGCACAGGCGCGCACCGCGCTTGCATCACTGGCGCTGAAATCAGGTGCAGAACGTGATCAGGCACTGACCGAAGGTGCCAGACTGATTCGCCAGAATCAGGACAAGATTCTGGCTGCCAACCAGACTGATATTGAACAGGGCGCCAAAGCAGGGCTGACAGATGCCTTTATTGACAGGCTGACCTTGAACCCTGACCGGATTGAAGCAATGGCAAAGGGGCTTGAAGATATTGCCGGCCTTGATGACCCGCTTGGGGTTGAGCTGGCACGCTGGACAGTGCCGTCAGGGCTGGATATCACCCGCATGTCAACCGCGCTAGGCGTTATTGGCGTGATCTATGAAGCCCGCCCGAATGTCACAATAGATGCTGCCGGACTGGCATTGAAATCAGGCAATGCAGTTATTCTGCGTGCAGGCAGTGATTCGCAACATACCAGCAATCTTCTGGCAGAACTGATGAGAGAGGCGCTCGCCAGCGCCAATATTAATCAGGACGCAGTTCAAATCATCCAGACCACGGACAGACAGGCTGTAGGTGCCATGCTTCAGGCATCTGGCAAGATTGACGTGATTATACCACGTGGCGGCAAGGGGCTGGTAGAACGTGTCCAGTCAGAAGCGCGCGTACCTGTATTTGCCCATCTGGAAGGTATCTGTCATCTCTATATCGCCGCCGGAGCTGATCCTGAAAAAGCAGTCGACATTGCCGTAAATGCAAAAATGCGGCGGGTCGGGATTTGCGGGGCAACCGAAACAATTTTGATACATCAGGATGTTGATAATGATGTCATTCGCGCTATTTGCACAGAATTGCAGGCGGCAGGATGTGAAATCCGCGGTGATAGCCATATCCAGTCACTTGACAATCGGGTGGTTGCCGCCTCAGACGCTGATTTTGGCTGTGAATTTCTGGCTCCGGTTGTCGCCATGAAAATGGTGGAAAATAACGAGGCGGCGATTGCCCATATCAGCCAGCATAGCAGCGGACATACAGAGAGCATCATCACTGAAAATACCGCCGATGCCGAGATGTTTCTGACCCGCATTGACAGCGCGATTGTGATGCATAATGCGTCAACCCAGTTTGCTGATGGCGGCGAATTTGGCATGGGGGCTGAAATTGGCATTGCAACTGGCAGAATGCATGCTAGAGGCCCTGTTGGTGCCGCCCAGCTTACCAGCTTTAAATATATTGTAAGAGGCAATGGCCATACCCGCGCATAAGCCCCCCTATTATCGTCATATACTGCCTTTGCGCCATCACCCCGGACTGGCGCGGCGGGTAGGGATTATGGGCGGGTCGTTCAACCCTGCCCATAACGGACATATCGAAATCAGCCTATCTGCCAGAAAAACAGCCCAGCTTGATGAGGTCTGGTGGCTGGTAAGTCCGCAGAATCCATTAAAACAGACAGACGGAATGGCCAGTTTTTCAGAGCGTATCAGCTATGCCCGCACCCTTGCTCTGCCGCCATGGATAAGAATATCGGATTTTGAGATAACACAGCCCTCATGCCGCACAATTGACACGCTGACACGCCTGAAGCAGATATTCAGATGCAGTCAGCTAATCTGGATTATGGGCGCAGATAATCTGATAGAACTGCCCCGATGGCAGGCACCAAGGCAGATTATGCGGATGATAGATGTAATGGTGATGGGCAGACCCGGCTTTAACTATCACGCACTGGCCGGCAAAGGCGCAGCAATTGCAGGCAGGCAAAGGCGGCGGCGTTCCGCACGACTGCTTGGCAGGGGCAACACCGGCTGGTATTTTCACCATCACACCCGCAACAGCCTGTCTGCAACAGCTATCCGGACACAGACAGGCCGGTCCTAAGCTGTCAGGATGCTCAGATTTCTTGCCAGTTCGGGCGAATATCGCTAAACTGGCTCTATGAGAAGCTATCATGAAGCTAACAGACCAGCTTATAGCGTAGTCATATTTGGTAAGGAGATGACAGATTTCAAAGATAGATGATGAGCTGACGCCGCATCAGGTCAAAGACATAATTACCTCATCACTTGAAGATGATAAAGCTATTGATATTGTCTCAATCTCACTTTCAGGAAAATCCAGCATGGCCGACTTTATGGTGATTGCCTCTGGCAATTCATCACGTCAGGTGGCGGCCATGGCTGATCATCTGGAACGGGCATTGAAGCAGAATAGCATTGATATTCTTGGAAAAGAAGGGGTTGGGCAGGCTGACTGGGTGCTGCTTGACACAGCCGAGGTTATCGTTCATCTGTTCCGCCCCGAAGTTCGGGAATTTTATCAGCTTGAGAAAATGTGGGACAAGGCGGCTGGTGAGGATGTTGTTCATATATCTGCTGAAAGCTAGATTGCTTAACGCGTTATGAAGCTAGGTATTATTGCGATAGGCCGTGCAAAACAAAGCGCGGAAACAGCGCTGACCGAGCAGTTTCTGGAACGTCTGCCCCATAAGGGCGGGCTGTTTGAAACAGAATCCAAACTGCCTGCCGGGCAAAAACGCACCTTTGATGAATCTCACCGGCTCATCCAGTTTCTGGACCGTCAGGCACCGTCAGGGGCAGCGCTTATCTGTCTGCATCCTGCGGCCAAAGACACAAGTTCAGAATCGCTAGCACAGATAATCCGCCAGCTTCGGGATGAGGGGCGGCCAGCCTGTTATTTTGCTATTGGCGGGGCAGATGGCCATCACCCCGATATACTGGCACGCGCTGACCGCTCAATTGCTTTTGGAGCGGCCACATGGCCACATATGCTATGCCGGGCAATGCTGGCAGAACAGCTTTATCGCGCCGAGATGATTCTGGCTGGCCACCCCTATCATCATGGCTAGCCCCTGAGATGGCCTGCCGTTCATCTGCCTGCCTATCGCCTTTGAGGTAAAAAGAGAAAAACCGAAGCTATTGCTGTTGGATAAAGGGTTTAATATAGTCGCACAATGACCGAGAACAGAACACACACAAAACCTGCACAAACACCAGTCATGCTATGCATTATGGATGGGTGGGGGATCGCGCCACAAACACCCTATAATGCCGTGACACAGGCACAAACGCCGAATTTTGACAGGCTATGGGCAGCGTATCCGCATAGCCTGCTAAATGCGTCTGAATCTGCTGTTGGTCTGCCACAGGGTCAGCCGGGCAATTCCGAGGTTGGCCATATGACCATCGGGTCAGGCCGTATCATCCAGCAGGATCTGCCGCGTATCCATGAGGCAGTTAGCGCCGGCAGGCTGGCACAGCATCCTGAATTGCTGGCCTTTGCCCATAAATTGAAACAGGCTGGCAGAACCGCCCATCTTACCGGCCTGACTTCGATTGGTGGTGTGCATGCCCATAGTGACCATATTCTTGCACTTGCTCAGATATTGACAGATTTAGAGGTGCCGGTTGCGCTTCATCTGATAACAGATGGACGGGATAGGATGCCAAAAGATGCGATGCAATCGCTGCCTGCATTTCTGGCAAAACTGCCAGAACAGGTTAGGGTTGCCAGCCTGTGTGGCAGATATTATGCCATGGACAGGGACAGGCGCTGGGAACGCACACAGAAATTTGTTGCACTTGTTGAAGCTGGCAAGGCCGATCATCAGGCAGATCATGCGGCAGATGCGCTCTTACAGGCCTATCACAGAGGCGAGACAGACGAATTTATCAGCCCGACTGTACTATCTGGCTATCAGGGCATGGTTGAGGGAGATGGCATCCTGATGGCCAATTTCAGGGTGGATAGAGCGCGCCAGTTCATGCATGCCTTTTTTGCACCTCAGGCAACGGCTTTGTATGATGAAGCGTTCTGCCTTGCCAATCTGGCGATGGCGCCTGAATATACGGGGCCTGCATTATCCATGACACCGATAAGTGACGCGCTTGCCCATATTCCGGTGCTATTTGCGCCTGTTGATTTATCAGACGGGCTAGGCGAGCAAGTAGCCAGTGCAGGCTTAACCCAGCTACGGCTGGCAGAAACAGAAAAATATCCGCATGTGACCTTCTTTTTCAATGGCGGCAATGAGACAGCGTTTGAGGGTGAAGACAGGAAAATGGCTGCCTCTCCTCAGGTTGCAACCTATGATCTGGCACCGCACATGTCGGCAGAACAGGTGCTGGAAGATGCCTTGCAGGCGATTAACACCCGCAGCCATGATCTGATTATCCTGAATTTTGCCAATCCTGATATGGTAGGCCATACAGGTGATATCAACGCCGCTATTCAGGCAGTTGAAACAGTAGATACAGCAATTGGCCGGCTGGAGGCAGCCATTATCGCGGCAGGTGGCGAGTTGATCATCACCGCAGATCATGGAAATTGCGAGGTGATGTGGGATGAGACAGCTGATTCTGCACATACTGCCCATACGACCAACCAGGTGCCCTGTATATGGGTGTCGGCAAATTCAGCCAATAACAGGCTAGCAGATGGGGGTCTGGCTGATCTGGCACCAACATTGCTAGCATTATTATCGCTTGAGCCTTCTTCATCCATGACAGGCACATCTTTGCTGAGATATGAATAGGGTTCTTGCATCACCTGATGCAGAAGTGGCACACTAGCCTTGGAACATCAAAATACGCATATCAGAGGAAAATCACTGTCTGCCCAACTATGGACATTATCATGTCACACCTTAATTAGAAGGTAGGCCTATTCTTTGATACACGGATAAAGGAAAAGATCCCGATTATGTCAGTTTTCAGATTCTCATCACGGGCATGGCTGAATATATTTCTGGTCATCACCGTCAGCATTATGGTCGCTCTTGTGCTTTCTGCCCAGCGTCCGGCACAGTCAGATGAACGTGAAGAAACCTACCGTCAGCTTACCCTGTTCGGGGATGTATTCCAGCGTGTTAGAGCAGAATATGTAGAACAGGTATCAGATAAAGAGCTGGTTGAAGCTGCTATTAACGGCATGCTTACCTCTCTTGACCCGCATTCTGCTTATCTGCCAGATGATAATTTCAAGAAAATGCAGGTACAGACAAGCGGTAAATTTGGTGGTCTGGGTATTGAAGTAACCATGCAGGATGGCTTTTTGAAAGTGGTATCCCCCATTGATGATACACCGGCGGCAAATGCCGGTATCCAGCCAGAAGATCTGATTGTATCTGTAGATGGCGAATCAATTATCGGGGTTACACTAACAGAGGCAGTTGAAAAGCTGAGAGGGCCGGTAGGCTCTGAAGTTATCGTGATTATCCAGCGCGCCGAAGAAGAGCCGTTTGAGGTAAGCATTATCAGGGACGAGATCAAAATCAGGTCAGTCCGCCACAGGCTATATGACAATATTGGCTATATCAGAATTACTACCTTTTCCGAGCAGACAACGCCCGGACTTGAGAAATCTCTGGCTGAACTTGAAGATGAATCGGCAAACGGGCTTGACGGGCTAATCATTGATTTACGTAACAATCCGGGCGGGCTGCTATCTGAGGCGATCAGCATTTCAGATGCATTTCTAGAACAGGGTGAAATTGTCTCGACCCGCGGCAGAGGCGAAGGCGATATCCAGCACGCCTATGCCCGCCCCGGCGATATTACAAATGGTCTGCCTGTTGTAGTGCTGATTAATTCGGGTTCTGCCTCGGCCTCTGAGATTGTGGCAGGTGCATTGAAAGATCACAAACGCGCTATTCTGATGGGTACACGTTCATTTGGTAAAGGCTCTGTGCAGACTATCCAGCCTATGCCCGGTCACGGTGCTATCAGGCTGACCACAGCACGCTATTACACCCCGTCTGGCGTATCTATTCAGGCAAAAGGTATCGAGCCTGATATTGAGGTTGCACTGGCCCGTATTGAAAAGCTGGAAGGCGGACCTGTCAGAGAAGAAAATCTGCGCGGCGCGCTAGATAAATCTGGAGAAGATGCTGAAGATGGCAGTCAGAACGCACGGGATGTTGATCCTGCTGAAATCGATTTTCAGCTTGCACGGGCACTTGATCTGTTGAAAGGGCTAACGGTTTTTGGTAAGCTTAACAGCTAGGGTTATCGCCTGCATGATGGCGATATCCGCTCAGTAAATCAAAGCTGTCATCACAGAAGGGTGCCCCCATGCTTGCCTATGAAACACGTCCCTATCGCCCATGTGTTGGCATCATGCTTATTAATGGGCAGGGCAAGATTTTTGCAGGACAGCGCATTGATAACCGGGCAGAGGCGTGGCAGATGCCGCAAGGCGGCATTGACGAGGGCGAAAGCACCGAACAGGCCTGTTTCCGTGAAATGAAGGAAGAGATTGGTACAGATAAGGCTGTGATTGCCTCTATTCATCCTGAATGGCTGAATTATGATATTCCTCGCCCGCTAGCAGATAATCTGTGGAAAGGCCAGTATCGCGGTCAGCGTCAATGCTGGGTCGCGCTGACATTCACAGGCACGGACGCAGATATCAATATCCAGACAGACGAGCCCGAATTTAGAGAATGGGCATGGCTTAGCCCTGATGAATTGCTAGAACGTGCCGTGATATTCAAACGCCCTGTCTATCAGACAGTCATTACCAGCTTTATAGATGTGCTGAACACCCGCTAGCCTGTCGGCGCCCGATCCATAAAAAAACCCTGCCAGCATATCTTAAGCTAGCAGGGTATGTTTATAGTTACTATTTGAGGCTAGAGCGCGTTAATCGCCTCATTCAGAAAGTCTGCTTCTGCATCAGTTGCCGAACGGGCACGCTCTGATAATTCCTGACTTGTCACTTTTGACAAATCAACAGCGCGTTCCGCCAGAATGGTTACAGCCTCACCGCCAACTTCTGCAAGACCGCCATCTATCATTATTCTGTCTGTAACTTTTCCAGATTCATGAATTTCTACAATCCCGCGAGACAGGCCAGCCAGTACAGGTGCATGACGTGGCAATACCCCCATCAGCCCTTCACTGGCCGGAATAACAACCATTTCAACATCACGGCTAACCATGACACTGCTTGGTGTTACCAGTTCCAATTGCGTTGTTTCTGCCATTTTGAAATGCCTTTTTTGTCAGAGCCCAAACCGTCAGGCCAGCATGCACATTAAACTTATGCTGCCTCGGCAGCCAGCTTTTTGCCTTTTTCAATTGCTTCATCAATGGTGCCAACCATATAGAAGGCCGCTTCTGGCAATTCATCATAATCACCAGCCACAATGCCCTTAAAGCCTTTGATGCTGTCTTCCAGACTTACAAATGCACCTGGTGTACCTGTAAATACTTCGGCCACATGGAATGGCTGAGACAGGAAGCGCTGGATTTTACGCGCACGTGCCACAATCAGCTTATCTTCTTCTGACAATTCATCCATGCCCAGAATAGCGATAATATCCTGAAGCGATTTATATTGCTGAAGAATTTCCTGAACCTGACGCGCAACATTGTAATGCTCATCACCAACAACACGCGGGTCAAGCACACGCGAGGTAGAATCAAGCGGGTCAACCGCAGGATAAATACCCAGCTCGGCAATCTGGCGTGAAAGCACAGTTGTCGCATCAAGGTGCGCAAATGAAGTAGCAGGCGCAGGGTCTGTCAAATCGTCAGCAGGCACGTAAATCGCCTGAACCGAGGTAATAGACCCTTTATTGGTTGAGGTAATTCGTTCCTGAAGCGCGCCCATATCTGTTGCCAATGTAGGCTGATAGCCCACAGCAGACGGGATACGGCCAAGCAGCGCAGACACTTCCGAGCCAGCCTGTGTAAAGCGGAAGATGTTATCCACAAAGAACAGCACATCCTGACCTTCTTCATCACGGAAATATTCCGCCAATGTCAGACCTGTAAGCGCAACACGGGCACGCGCACCTGGCGGCTCGTTCATCTGGCCATATACAAGCGCTGCCTTTGAGCTGTCACCTTTGGTGTCGATAACACCTGATTCAACCATCTCATGATACAGGTCATTACCTTCACGTGTACGCTCGCCCACACCGGCAAATACAGAATAGCCGCCATGCGCTTTCGCCACATTGTTAATCAGTTCCATAATGGTCACTGTCTTGCCCACACCGG
>WTJO01000195.1 GCA_011524805.1 Alphaproteobacteria bacterium | reverse complement strand
GTCTGGAAGACTGCATGCGTGCCCATCTGATCATTACCGTGCCGACAATATTGGGGCAGATGGTTGCCCATCAGGGCTGGCAGCAAATAAAAAATAGCCCACTTCGCACTATCTCCATTGGCTCGACTGATGTGCCTACCAGCCTAATTGAGGCAGTACATGAGACAGGGATTCCCGTGATCCAGATTTATGGTGCCACCGAAACTGCACCCTTTGCCATTTATCAGCATATTGATGAAGCCTTTGATACAATTGGCTCAATTGGCAGGCAGGGCATTGCCTGCGAGATTTCCATCAGAGATTCAGATAATATGCCTGTCATGCATGGCAAGGCTGGCGAGATTTGCGTGAAAGGCGATAATATCCTGACAGGCTACTGGCAAAACCAGCCCCTTACAGATGCCAGTATTACAGATGGCTGGTTCCATACAGGTGATGTTGCCTATGAAGATGAAAACGGGCTATTCTGGTTTGTTGACAGGATAAAACATGTCATTATCTCAGGTGGCGAGAATATCTATCCTGCTGAAATTGAGCGCATATTGCGCACCCACCCTGCGATTGAGGAAGTTGCTGTAGTCGGCAGGCCGGATGACAGATGGGGCGAAGTGCCTGTCTGTGTGCTTGTAGCATCAGAGGCTGTTAGCCCAGATGCATTACGGCTATTTCTGAAAGACAGGCTGGCCAGATATAAACAGCCTCATGACTATATCTTTACAGACGCCCTGCCGCGCAACGCGATGGGCAAGGTAGTTGCCAGTACTGTACGGGATATGCTGTAGCGTTTGCCGCCTTCCAGCTACATCATGGAGGGTAACAACAGCGCGATAGACGGCACCAGTGCCAGAATTACGAGCCTGATAATATCGGCGCACCAGAAGGGCGTAACGCCTTTGAAAATGGTCTGCACAGACACATCTTTCAGCACCCCTTTCAGCACAAACACATTCAGCCCGATAGGCGGTGTTATCAGGCTGATTTCTGTTACCACAACCACCAATATCCCGAACCAGATAAGATCAAAGCCCAGACTTTCGACCAGTGGCGCAAAGATAGGCACAGTCAGCAAAATCATTGATAGCGATTCAAACACACAGCCTAGCAGCAGATAGATTGCCAGAATGATGAAAATCACCCCGATAGCAGATACATCAAACGAGGTCACAATCGAGATAAGCGCATCTGGCAAGCCGGCACGATTAACAAAATTCGAGAAAATCAGCGCCCCGAACAGCACCATGAATAATTTGGCCGTAGTGCTGGCCGCCTCACGCAATACTTCAAACAGCACAGGAAATGACATATTGCCCCGCGCCCATGTAAGCAATAGCGCGCCCGCCGCACCTGTGCCGGCGGCTTCTGTCGGCGTGAACAGCCCTGTGTAGATGCCGCCGATCACAAAGATAAACAGCCCCAGCGTAGCCCAGACATCACGTAGCGCCTTGAGCCTGTCCATAAAGCCTGTACGCTCACCCGCAGGCCCTGCTTCTGGATTGCGGATAACCACAAACATCACAGCCGCTATATATAGCAACACGCCCAATATGCCGGGCAACACACCTGCAATGAACAGCTTGCCGACAGAGGCTTCTGTCATCAGCCCGTAAATCACCAGAATAACGCTTGGCGGGATCAAAATCCCCAGCGTACCACCCGCCGCGATTGAGGCTGTAGCCAGCGTATCATGATATTTATAGCGCCGCATTTCGGGCATAGAGACTTTTGACATGGTCGCAGCCGTCGCAAGAGACGAGCCACAAATCGCAGAAAACAGACCGCAGGCCACAATGGTGGACATGGCCAGCCCGCCACGCCTGTGCCCTAGAAACACATAGGCTGCACGATATAGCTCGCGCGCCATCCCGCCTCGTTCAACCAGCAGCCCCATAAGAATAAACATTGGCAATACAGACAGGCCGTAATTCTGGCCAGAATCGATCACTAGCCGTGCAGCATTAGATATAGCCGCCCGATAGCTAGACAGTTCGGCAAAACCGATAAATCCAACCAGCCCAAGCGCAAAGCCAAGTGGCATCCGCATAAATGCCAGTATCAAAATTGCACCAAAGCCAATCAGAGAAATAATCACAACACACTCCGCAATCTACATGGCCGTCTAGCCAGCATCATCATTATCCATCTTGCCCGGCCGTCTGAGCATTAAAATCACCCTCAGGCTAAGCAGACCACCTGCAAAATAGATAGAGGCGGTGATCAGGCTGACAGTCAGATAGCGCGGGATTTGCAGATAAATCGTCTCATCACCATCTTCATAGGCACGAAGCGCATAATCCCACACCCTGTCTGCCAGCAAAAATATCGCGCCTACCATCACCAGATTCAGCACCAGCGTAATCACCCAGCCAGTCCGGCCCTTTTGGCCAAAGCTGAATAAATCAACAATTACATGGTCATTTTTCAAAAACATCAACGGGAGCGAGAGAAAAATAATCCCTGCCATAGATAGCTGAACCAGCTCTACCGCGCCTGTTACCGGCGCCCTGAAAAAATAGCGCCCGACCACATCAACACAGGTTAGCCCGACAAGCCATAACAGTATCAATGCTGATAAAAAGGCAATAAAATGGCTGGCACGTAATGCCAGCCATTCCAGTTTTGACAGAATTGTGGTTACCACATCCGGCCCTTTATTTTAGCTGGGACAGGAAATAGTCCAGCGCAGCATCCGCATCAACTCCGCGCGAGGCAACTTCGCCCAGCACCTTGGCTTTGATAGGGGCTACTGTCTTGGTGAAATAGTCACGCTCCGCCTGTGACCACTCAACAACCTGAAGCCCCATTTTGGTAGCTTCTTTCAGGCCAAGCTCATCAGCATCATCCCACATGCCGCCAATCATGCTAGCCAGATCAACACCGCGATTCTTGTCAACACAGGCGCGATGCTCGGCAGACAGACCATCATATGTATCCTGATTCAGAATCAGGCCAAACGAGGTTGTGTACATGCCATCCGGATTCACAAAGGTATATTTTGCAAGCTCGGCAATTTTGAAGGCGAACATTGTTTCCATCGGGAAGAACACGCCTTCGGCAACACCTGACGAGATGGTTTCATACACGGCAGGGGCAGGCACGTTCACACCGGCAACACCCAGTGCTGCGCCAATGTCATTGGCTACACCGCCACCAACACGCAATTTCATACCTTTCAAATCCTTAAGAGATGAGATCTTCTTGGTTGTGTTGATATTGCCCGGCCCATGCACATAGACAGCCAGTGTCTGCACACCCTTGGCTTCGCCTGCGGCATTGAGATATTTATCCCAAGTCATCTGATAGGCCTTTGAAATCTGTGCAGAATTTCCGGGCACATTTGGCAGTTCAGCCAGCTTGGTTGTCAGGAATTTGCCTGGTGTATAACCATGCACAATCCATGTCATATCTGCCACACCATCACGCGCTGTATCATACAGGGCTGGCGGTGGTGCGAGACCATATTCAACCTTCAAACTCAGGCTGCCCCCAGAACAGCTTTCCAGCTGCTTCTGATAATAGGGAAAAAAGGTTGAATTCATGACATGCTTTGGTCCTGCCCAGCTTGCCACGGTAAGCGTTTTTGTTGCGGCGATCGCAGTCTGGCCAGACAAAGCTAGCGCAGCTGATACACCCATTGCTAAGAATAACTTTTTCATGATTCCTCCACATATATGATTGGACTTTGCGGGCTCTCTGAGATGAAATGCACGCAAATATCTAGCTAAAAGCAAAGCACAGCATAAACAGCCTGGTCAATAAATTTCCTATTGACTGATTGTAAAATAATATCAACCGGACAAGCCAGTTAATTACGGCTATTGTTTCCAGCTTGGGTCAATCTGATCCAGCATCCGCAGAAAGGCCGGCCATTCAGGATGGCGCACAGCCGCCCCTGCCTGTGCATCACCACCTTCAAACTGATGGCGTGTACTGCACATCACCTCATCGGAAATCTTGCTAATATCGGCGCCTGTTGCCATCGCCCGCAACTGAATCTCGGCATTGCGGATAAAAAGCTGATGGCGCACAAATGCCCATGCCGCGCTAGGCCCTGCGGTCAATAACCCGTGATTTTTCAGCACCAGCGTATGATGTTGCGTGCCAATGGCGGCGACCAGCCGTTCCTGCTCGCTTTCATCCAGCACAATACCCTCAAAATCATGATAGCCAACGCGCTCAAATAGCTGGCAGGCTTCCTGCACCAGCGGGACAGATTCGACATTCAGCGCCGACATTGTCTGGCTATATGGCTCGTGGGTATGCATCACACAATGCAGATCATCTGGCCGCGCCTTGTGAATGGCAGAATGGATGAGGTAGCCAGCCTTATTAACAGGCCATTTATTCTCAGGATCGACCTTGTTGCCATCAAGATCAATCAGCACCAGATTTGAGGCGGTGATCTCGTCATATCGCAACCCAAAGGCATTAATCAGAAAGGTGTCAGTATCTGGCACGCGCAAGGTGATATGGTTATACACAACACTTGTCCAGCCATAAAAATGGGTCAGTCGGTAGGCAGCAGCAAGCTCAACCCGTGCTGTCCATTCCGTGCTATCCATCCCTTTTGGTGGCTCAGGGATTGTGGCAATTAAATCATCATAGCCTAGCTGTCTCGCCATTTCTCTCTCCCTGCGAAATATTTCGTATCTTCTAGAGTGCCAAGATTCTGGCAGAAAATCCAGCCCCTTCAGGATTGGTGCCTGTTAAGGGCTAGAGAGTTTCCATTCGCCCTGCGGTATCTCGTAAAACGCTTCAATAGCGGCATTGGCCACCACGCTAATGCTACCGCGTTCAGGGTCATGAATATCTATTCCGCCTTTCACCACGCTCACCTCGGCAACGCCGCGTGGCAATTCGGCGGCCACCACTTTTCTGTCTACCTTTTCGGGTGCCTGCACCCCTATCGTAACTTTCACCTGCATCGCTGCATGATCCAGCCCCAGCGAGCTAAACAGGGTAAGTGATGAGTGATGTATCGCATCCTGTACCGCACGACAGGCGGCTTTGGTATAATCCTGACCATAAAGGTCGTTGCCCATACCCATTTCCAGAATTAGCCTGCTCATGCTGTCTCTCCTGCGTCTGTCTTTTCCATATCAAAGCTGACAATAATCGCTGCATTCACCATGATGGTATGCCCGCTATCATCTGGTTTCGGGACATCCAGCCCACCAAAGCCGGAACTAACAGACACCTGACCATAGGGGAAAATATCTGCCACCGCGGCAATATCTATCTTGTCCGGTTGCTGACTTGCCAGCGCCACCTCAATCATCATTGCCTCACGCGGAAAGCCGAAAGCCTGCGCAAATGAAATGGAATTATGCCACAGCGCATCTTTAACAGCGCGTATCGCGGCTTGTGTATAGTCATGCCGGCGAAGGGAAGTACCCAGTCCCAACTCCAGCGCAATCCGTTTAATGGCCATAAGCTATTTTCTATCCCTGTTACTATTACTGTTACTGTTCATGCCAGCCAGAAGCAAGTCTAGCGAAAGCCGCGCCGGACCTCCATAAAAAACAGCCTGTTGCCACTACTGTTAAATGGCTGTGAGGTATCAGTGGAAGACCTGCCCTGCAAAACAGCATTATCATAGCGTGAAGAAAATTAGCGGCGGGCACCTATGGCCAGCGGGGTAGCTGGAGGGCTGGCAGGCACTCTGCCATAGGCCTCAGGTAGAGAACAGGTAGCCAGATACGGAAGTACCAGCTTGCCGATATAGTCACATTCATCCAGATGCGGATAGCCAGAGAAAATAAAGCTGCGCATCCCCATTTTCTGATAGGCTTCAATTTCGGATAGTATCTGGTCGGCAGACCCTACCAGCGCGGCGCCACAGCCTGAACGGGCCCGTCCCACCCCTGTCCAGAGATGCCGCTCGATAAACCCTTCCATGTCGGCAAGCTCACGGTTTCGTGCCTGACGCGCCACCCCTAGAGAGGTGCTGTCAAGGGCGCGCTCACGTATCTGTATGCCTGTGTCGTCATCTAGCTGTGAGACCAGCATTTCGGCATATTCACGTGCCTCGGCTTCGGTATCACGCACAATCATATGCACCCGTAATCCGTAATCCAGCGTCCGGTCATACTGTTCGGCACGTTCATTGACTGTCTTCATCCGCGCAGCCAAATCTTCACGAGTCTCTGGCCACATCAGATAGACATCACAATGCTGGGCGCATAGCTCAACCGCATCAGGCGAATAGCCCCCAAAATATAATAGCGGCCCGCCATTTTGCTGATAGGGCCTGGCAGGGTCGGTGGGGACATTTTCAAACTGATAAACCTCGCCCTGATAATTTATTTCATCCTGCGTCCATGCCTGTTTCAGAATTTCCACCACTTCGCGCGAACGCTGATAGCGATAGCTGCTCTCTTCTTTCTGGCCGGGAAAATCAGAGCTGATAATGTTGATGGTCAGCCGGCCTGCCAGCATATGATCAAGCGTGGCAATGGTGCGCGCCAGCATGATGGGCTGCATCTCGCCACAGCGTACCGCCGCCAACAGATTGATGTTTTCGGTTATCGGCGCACATCCCGCTACGAACGACAATGTATCCTGCCCTACCTGATACGAAGAGGGGCACAGAATATTACGAAAACCATTCTGCTCTGAGCGTGTGACAATTTCGGAACAATGTGCCCAGCTTGACCGCAAAGTACCATCTGGCACGCCAAGATACTGATAATCATCAGAGCAGAGGGCAGAGAAAAAACTGACCTCAGCGGCGGCGAGATCAGGGCTAGTGATCGGCACAATTGTCATTTTACCTTCCTTTGTTGTATATCGCCTGTTGTATATCGCAGGAAATGCGGGCGCATGAAAACATAGCCCCGAAAACAGACTTTAGACTACACCATAGGAAAGATAATAAATCAATGGGGTACCAGATTACCGCCCGCGCGAATTCATGAATTCTTCTGCGCCTGTTTTCACAAACTTGCCGCTATTCAGCTCTGCAAACGCAGTATGTAATTCCTCGCGCGTATTCATCACAATCGGCCCATGCCATGCCACAGGCTCGCGCAACGGCGCACCCGAGATCAGCAAAAAGCGCACGCCATGCTCGCCAGCAGTCACTTCCACCTCGTCCCCCTCGCCAAATACCACCAGCGTGCGGTTGCCAGACTGGTCTCTGATCTTCAGCTCTTCACCGGCAAATTCCTTTTCGACATTCACCCCGAACGGCGCAGAGGCATTGCCAAAGCTGGCAGAGCCTTCAAAAATGTAGGCAAAACCCTGACGGCGGGTATCAAACGGAAAACGCTTTTTGACATTTGGCAGCAGCGATATATCCAGATAGGAGGGGTTGGTATCAATCCCGTCAACAGGCCCTTTATAGCCGCGATAATCACCAGCCACCACGCGAATATGGGTGCCGTCATCATCTGTCAGGCTGGTAATATCAGCCCCGCCTATATCCTGATAGCGCGGCGTACACATTTTCTGGTCTTTTGGCAGATTTGCCCAAAGCTGGAAGCCATGCATCTGGCCAGCCTCGTTGCCCTTTGGCATTTCCTGATGAATGATGCCTGAGCCTGCTGTCATCCACTGCACAGAGCCATCTGACAGCACACCGCGATTGCCTAGCGAATCTGCATGCTCAACCTGACCTTTCAGAACATAGGTAATGGTTTCGATGCCGCGATGCGGGTGCCACGGAAAGCCCGAACGATAGGCGGCAGGATCATCATTCCTGAAGTCATCCATCATTAGAAACGGGTCAAACATGTCAGTATCGCCAAAGCCAAATACGCGATGCAGATGCACCCCTGCCCCTTCCATGGTGGGGCGTGCCTGACTGCTTGTCTTAATAGGTCTGATTGACATGGGCGCACTCTCCTGAACTCTGCTAGATTACCATCTTGTGCCTGCCCCAAGAAATGGGTGATAGTGCAGATTTGTCAAGATGGACAAGAGTATTTTTATGCGACCGTTGAAATGGAAAGGGTGCGGTCCAATATGCTCGGCATGGGTGTTTTTTAATTTTTTTTAGCTAATAAATTAGGTTGTAATGCTAATTTATGGAGATATTGACATGGAGGTTTTTTATTTTGTCGCTAGCCTTTTTCTGGCCGCAGCTACAATCACTAACGCCAATACAGCATCTGGAGGGCTAGATAGCTAGAAAGGTCAGGATAAAAATAAAAAATGCGTCTTTAGGTAGTCCCCAAAGCGCACCCCTCAAAACACTTCCCCTGCCATGGCTGCCTCCAGCACCGCGTCAATTTCAGACTGCGCCATGCCATAGATCTCTGCCCCCTGTTCGGCCGAGATATAGCCAAGGGCAAGGTCGCGCCTGATATCAGCTTTGGCTCTATCTTCTGGCTTGCCATAGCCGGCGCCGCCCGGAAAGGCCATCTG
>WTJO01000087.1 GCA_011524805.1 Alphaproteobacteria bacterium | reverse complement strand
CGTTATTAGCAGCAAGCCGGTTTGGACTGTCCAGACAGTTTCAAAGCCGATTGTCGAACAAAGCTGTGTGCATTCTGTTTCTGACAATCACGATGATTTGCTAGGCGATATCATTATTGGCGGCCTGATTGGGTCGGTCATTGGCAATGCGGTATCAGATGTACATGGTGCGGGTGCGCTGGGCACATCCATTGGCGCTCTTATCGCAGCAGATAGCCATGCCCAGAATGCTTCCGGTGTTCGCTGTGTGAGCAATTCAACCATTTCCGAAACCACCCGGAAAGTGATCAGCCATTATGAGGTAAAGGTTCGCCATGACAACAAGATTATCATCTTTGAAACCGATACCCCGTTCAAGCGCCACAGCCTGGTGAAGGTGCGTGCCAATGAACGCTACACCCTATTGAATTAAGCAGATAATTTTAAGGAGTTCAAAATGCAAACCAAACGTAATTTATGTGCAAAGCTGGCAGGGGTCACCGCTGTCCTGACACTGCTTTCTGCCTGTCAGACAACTTCTTTCGGCACCGCAGAACATATCGATTTCCGCGCAGAAAGATTTGAAGATTTGCGCATCGTGGCCGATTTTAATGACTGCAAAAATGATGGCCTTGATCTGGATAGGGCAGCAGAAGAGAGCAAAGATTTCTCGCTTCATCTGGCCAGTGCCGAAAAGCTGTTATCCTGTCATTACGAGCTGGGTCACAGAGCCAATCTGGTCGATACAGAGCAGAATATGAAAGTTGTTGCGCTGAGTGCACAGAATTTCATAAAGGGCGGTGATGTTGACCAGGCACGAACCGCGATGGAAATTTTTGAAACCAGCTTTAATGGCCGCGATTTGCTTTATCCTGATGGCTCGTCCTTTACCCAAACCATGCAGGTCATTCTGGAAAAATCAAAAAGCCCGAACCAGATCGCGCTGGCAAACATCAATGCCCGGCCAAAGCTGAAACAGGAAATCAGAAGAGCCTGGCGCTGGCTGGCCCATTAATCCAGAGGATATGCAAGGAGTATTAGGGATGAAAAAAATTAATCCGGCCATCTATGTTGCTGTAACATTAGGCGTTATCAGCGTGTGTATGCAGCCCTCTCTGGCCTCCACCCTATCGGAATGGAAGCCGAATTTGAGCGAGAAGATATTACTGTTGCCACCCCAGCATTTGGAACAGGCCATCGATAATGATTTTAGCAAATCATTGCTGGCACAAGACCTTAGCGATATTGATCAGCAACTCAGCAATCAGATCAGCCATATTCAGTCTCTGCAGCAGGCAGAAACCCAATATAGCGGCGAAGAAAATATCGAAATCCGCCACCAAATCCTGGAAGGTAAAAAATCCTATGTTGAATTGATGGGCACGCAGCTTGATCTGAAACGCGAGCGCCTGACAACAAAGCTGAATTATCTGAAAAGGCTGATGAATAAAGCTAAACGCAAGGGTGCGCGGCTGGAAGAAACATCCGAGCTGCGTGCGTTACAGGAAAATGCAGTTCAAAGAGCCAATGCAGCAGAAAATACGCTGCGGGATGACCTGTTTGAAACCAGCCTGGGCGAGGAAAGCAAATTCAGCCAGCATTACAGCAAAAACAAACAGGCCATTGCCCAGTTAAAATCAATGATAGAAAGCCACCCGATGAATAGCCAGCTTAGCTCTGCCGGGGCAGATAGCACTGTTGGACATTTAAATAATCTCATTCTGTCAGCAGAAGCAGAATTGGCTGTCATTGATATGGAAAGCGAAATTCTGGGCTATATGGCACGTCTGCTTGCACTGGATGCGATGGCATTGGCAGAAGATGTAGCCATTGAAAGCTATGGTGCAGATGGTCTGCCAGAACCCATTAATTTTACAGAACCTGCAGAAGGCCTGCAGCTGTTTTTGAACTAACCAATCGGAGATTTGAAGAAAATGAAACAGAAATTATTTTTCATCCTAACCGCTACCATGTTTCTTTCCGGCCAGGCTGTTCAGGCAGGATCGCTTGAAAACCTCGAACGCGAACGCGCCCTGACTGTCATGGAA
>WTJO01000026.1 GCA_011524805.1 Alphaproteobacteria bacterium | reverse complement strand
GATTCTTGACAATGTAAATATCTCGGACGTGCCGCCAGCCAAGCGAAGTACATCAATGATGTTTCAGAGCTATGCGTTATTTCCACATTTGAAGGTGATTGATAATGTCGCCTTTGCGCTCAAAATTTCTGGCATTGGCAAGGCTGAACGACATGAGCGCGCAATGGCGCTAATTGAAAGTGTCCATCTTGAAACGCTGGCCGACCGCTATCCAAATCAGCTTTCAGGTGGGCAGCAGCAACGCGTAGCACTTGCCCGCGCGCTCATCACCAAACCGAAATTACTGTTGCTTGACGAACCGCTTTCGGCGCTTGACCCGTTTTTGCGTATTGAAATGCGTGCCGAGCTGAAAGCGTTGCAACGACAGCTTGGAATCACCTTTGTGCATGTCACTCACAGTCAGGAAGAAGCGATGGCGCTGTCTGATCTGGTGCTGGTGATGAATGCAGGCAAGGTTGAACAGCAGGGTACACCGTTTGAGCTGTTCACAAAGCCAAGAAACAAGTTTGTAGCCAAATTTATCGGCGGCCATAACGTGATTGAGCAAAATGGCCAGCCTCTCAGTGTAAGAGAAGATCGAATCAAGATTGTGACTGGCGGCAAAGACGAAGTCACAAGTGTGGAATTTTTGGGTTCTGTGGTGCGTCTGAAGGTGAATTCATCTTCAGGCCGGCTGACAGTTATTCTGTCAGATGAAGAATTCGAAAAACTAAGGCTGGAGCCGGGGAATCCAGTTACTGCAAGCTGGTCAAAACGTGACCAGCTCCCTCTCGAAGCGTAAGAAAGGAATCTATTATGACGAGGAAAATCAATAGAAGAACTATGTTGAAGGCAACAGGTGCCGGTGTAACATTCGCTGGTTTGGGACTGGCCTCACCTGTCGTACATTCAGCAAATGAGAAAGTGGTGCGTTATCTTGGCACCGCGACTACAATGGGAAGCGAGATCGACAAAAAGCTGTTTGAAGACACAGGCATTAAGGTAAAGTATATCCCGGTTACTACTGACGAGGTAACCAAGCGCGTGCTGACACAGCCAAACAGCTTTGACATTGTTGACACTGAATATTTCAGCCTGCCAAAGCTTGTGCCGTCCGGCAATATCCTAGGTATGGACTCAAAGCGGATCAAAGAGTTTGACAATATCAGTACCACCCATACACTTGGTGAAATTGGTGGCAAGAAAATTGGCGATCAGGGCACAGCACCAAAGAAAGTGTTTTATCTGAAAGATGAAAATTCAAGCGAATTTTCGTCAGAGCCAACACGCTGGGCAACATTGATCCCGACAGTGTTCAACGCGGATACGCTAGGTATCAGACCTGATCTGATCAAACGGCCTATCAGTAGCTGGGCAGAATTGCTGAATCCCGAATTTAAGGGCAAGGCCTCAATTCTGAATATACCGTCAATCGGCATTATGGATGCCGCGATGGTAGTCGAGGCCATGGGTGAATATCAGTATCCTGATAAAGGCAATATGACCCGTGACGAAATTGATATGACCATGAAAATTCTGATCGAAGCCAAAAAAGCTGGCCAGTTCAGAGCTCTGTGGTCAGACTTTAACGAAAGTGTGAATCTGATGGCCTCTGGCGAGGTTGTTATCCAGTCCATGTGGTCACCTGCGATTACGGCTGTCCGCACACAGGGCATTCCATGTGTATATCAGCCATTGAAAGAAGGCTATCGTGCGTGGGCAGTTGGCTTTGCGCTATCAGCTGCAACAAAAGGTTATCAGGCAGATATCTGTTACGAGTTCATTAACTGGTATTTATCTGGCTTTGTTGGCGGCTATCTGAATCGTCAGGGCTACTATTCAGCTGTGCCGAAAACGGCCAAAGAATATATGGCAGATTATGAGTGGGATTACTGGATGCTTGGCAAGCCTGCTACTCAGGATATTATGGCGCCGGATGGCAAATTGCTGGCAAAGGCTGGTGAGCTGCGTGATGGCGGGTCGTTCGAAAAACGTATGGGCGGCGTAGCTTGCTGGAATGCTACCATGGATGAAAACCGTTACATGGTTCG
>WTJO01000005.1 GCA_011524805.1 Alphaproteobacteria bacterium | reverse complement strand
ATTGAGAGTCTCTTCAGCGATTCTGGCAAACTCGTTTTCTTTGTTGTCATTACATGGAAAGGAAATGAATTCGACAGGAGGCAAGTCAATCTCTTGTTTGATAGAAGGAATGAAGGGGGCCGGCTTGGTCTTCTTGGTTTTGAATAGTTTAACCGCCATCATTTCTGCCATAAAGGCGGAATCGTCATCATCATCGTCATCATCATCAAAAAGAAATGCTTTATGAGTATCTTTTGAAATGACGTTCTCTTTGACCTCATCATCATCATCATCATCATCATCGTCGTCGTCGTCGTCGTCATCATCGTCAGAAGCATCAGAAGCATCATCATCAACTTGTGTGTGGATCATCGGCTCATCGTCGTCGGCATCGTCGTCATCACTATCATCGTCATCGTTCCCAACATCGACATCATCATTATTATTATCATCAGCATCACCGTCGTAAGATTCTTCCTCGATTGCCTGATTGCTCATAATCACAGTTGCCGACTCATAAGGTAAATTCGGCTGCAGATCAATCATGCTCCCATCATCATCATCACTATCATCGTCGCCGTAATTACCGTTGTTGCTGTTCTGTTTATCATCATCATCATCATCATCTGTCCATTCAAATTCATCGTCAGTACCCTGCAATCGATCTACTAGATTACCATCGGTACATCGATACTTATTATTGGGATCCTCCATCCAAGTTTCATCGAGACCGTCATACATAATACGCTTTGGCATGGCTGTTGTTGTTGATTATTATTATTCAAAAAGGCGATATTTTTTTCAGTAAATTGGAATTGTGAGACAAAAAAGAAGAAATTGTGATGATCGAGGGAGGAAAGAGCAATTCAAACATCTTACCGTTGCTAAATTCAAAAACGAAAACGATCAACAGTCATATTTTATTTAGGAAAGTAGTTGACCGATATACTTTGATTGATGTATATCTTTTTATATAAACCAACAGTATTGTAAAAGATACAACGGTCTTTGTACAGAAGAAGACAGTACATGGCTACTATATTCTGAATTAGATGTAACGGTATTTGAAAAATAGAAACGGCTCTTTCAACAACAATGAAGGGTGATCTGAAACAATGAAGACGATGAAGATGATGAAGGACGATACCAGGCAGTATGGTTGATTGTTGATGACTTCATACTTCAACACAGTGACAAAACGGTGTGGTGGGCTTTCGACGCGATGTACTCTTTATTACGTGAGGTTAGGTATGTACATTTACGTACACTTGTGGTATATGTGTAGATACATTACCAGATTTGTACGTGTCTAAATCTTCCAAATACCCACCCATAATCCTCCAATTCCCAACCTACGTACGCGGACGTGTACCGTATAGTGGCTATTGTCACGTATCTTTTCTAGACATTAGGACTAACGATATAGTTGAAATGGCTTTTAGCTTGGGAAATCATGGTTCAGGGTTCAACAAATGAATGGACGGCAACGAAAACCAGCATGAGAAAACAAAAGAGGGCGCGGGCTTTTTCTACAACGTACGTACGTAAATTAGCTACGGATGAAATTGGCGCGTGCCAAGTGAGAGAAGTCAGAGTTGATCATTTTAGATGAAGGCTTTAATGAAAGCACTAAAATTGTCAAAAGTGGCAAAGGATGAGTATATTCTACTAATTTAAGGAGATTCAACATAGAGACAGTTATCGTAATGAAGTCTCCGCTTTTGGGCTCTGGCCTCGGTTGCATTGGCCATCTTTTGTAACTCGTTGCCCATACTCATAGCAGCCTTGCTGAAACACATGTTCACTGCACCGAACGAGAAGCCTTCGCCTCACGGAAGTTTGCGACTAATCAATTGACATCATTGAGGATTTCAAATTTAGATTTGACGAAATGGAGGACAACGAATGGCCGCCAAAAGGTATCCAATCAAAGGCACCGATTTCGGCACAAAATTACAAGAAGAGCTTTGTAGACTAAGTGAAAATGAGAGTAACCAAGTCCAAAAACCAATCAAGACGCCTCTTGGAAGTTTAAGAATCTTTGAATACTGTTGTTC
>WTJO01000063.1:21467-30065 GCA_011524805.1 Alphaproteobacteria bacterium | reverse complement strand
CTGTCAATCGCCTTCAGGCCTGTCTGCATTGGCTCATGCACTGACTGGCGCGGCATAATGCCAGGTGCTTTCACCTCAACACGCGACCGCTTGACCTTTTTGATAGGGCCTTTGCCGTCAATCGGGTTACCAAGCGCGTCAACAACACGTCCCAGAAGACCCATCCCCACAGGCGCATCCACAATCGCAGAGGTACGGCGCACGGTATCGCCTTCTTTAATGCCTCTGTCATTGCCAAAGATAACCACACCGACATTGTCTGTCTCAAGGTTCAGTGCCATCCCTTTGATGCCACCGTCAAATTCTACAAGCTCACCGGCTTGCACCTGGTCAAGACCGTATACACGGGCGATACCATCACCCACAGACAATACCCGACCAACTTCTGTCACCTCGGCGTCACTGCCAAAGTTCGTAATTTGATCCTTGAGGATTGCTGAAATTTCAGCCGCACGAATATCCATCACGCTACACCCTTCATTGCGGCTTCAAGCCGGCTAAGTTTGGTTTTGATTGAAGTATCGATTAAACGGGAACCAATACGCACCACAAGACCGCCGATTAATGCAGGATCAACCTTCATTTCCAGCGATATTTTTTCAGACCCAGCAATATCTGAGACTGTCTTTTTGACCAGCGCTTCGCGTGCATCGTCAAGTGCAACTGCGCTGATAACTTCTGCTGAAATCTCGCCATTACGAAAGGCAACTTCTGCAGCAAAAGCGTCAATAATATGTGAAAGCGCAAACAGACGGCCATTTTGCGCGACAGCGCCAATAAAATTGGCTGTGAGCTGATGTGCGCCAGCTTTGTTTGCGATTGCCAGCATGGCGGCAGCTTGCTCATCTCTGGAATAGACAGGCGAGCTTACTAGCTGGGCAAGAGATTCATGTTCTGTAATCAGTGACTGGATAGCTTTCAGGTCTGAAAGTACATTATCTGTTGCTTTCGCTTCGACGCACAATTCATAAAGTGCGCCTGCATACCGTCCAGCAAGACCTTTTGCATTTGAGCTCACGTCTCAGACCCTCTTAAATAAATTCATCATCTGACATTTTCAGCCTGTTTCGAAATGGCGCGCTGTGCCACGATATCAAAACAGCGTATCAGCAAAATAATTTTGATGGTTGGGGAGTACCATAACCCTTAGTGAAAAACAAGTAGACCCGTCTTAAAAAAGTTGATTCTGCGGCAATTTATCCTGTGATTCATCCCCTGTTCGTATGATAGGCGGCAAATTTGCAGTTTTCAGCAATAAAAAGCATGAAATATCGCTTCTGGACAGTCAGCCAGCTACATAAAACTATAGGGATCTATATCACAATGGGCGCGCACACCATGCGGCAATTTAATCTGTTCCAGCCAGCCCAGAATAATCGCCTGAACAGCGACATGCCTGTCTGCCCTGATAAGATAGCGCATCCTGAACTGCCCGCGCGCCCGCGACAGCACCGCAGGCGCAGGCCCGTAAATATGCGTATTGCCAAAGGCTGGCCTGAATTGCTCGCATTGATGCACTGCCTGTTCCAGCTTGACAATATCACTTGAGCTTAGCACCAACGCTGCCAGCCGCCCAAATGGCGGCATACCGGCAGATTTCCGGTTTTTCGCCTCTGCCTGCATAAATCTGTGCCGGCGCTTGAGCGCATCTGTCATGCGCCCATTATCTGCGCCATTATCCGGACTTTGCAATGCCTGCATAACAGGATGTTCAGGCTGATAAGTCTGGATAAGCACCTTGCCACTGCGCCCTGATTCTCTGCCACTTCTGCCAGCAACCTGCCATAATAGCTGGTAGGTACGTTCTGCAGCGCGCAAATCACCGCCGCCAAGCCCCAGATCGGCATCTATCACCCCGACAAAATCAAGATGCGGGAAATGATGGCCTTTGGCGGCCATCTGCGTGCCGACAATAATATCTACCTGACCAGAGATAATCTGGTCAATTAGCTGTTCTGCCGAGCCTGCCTGAGCGACAGAATCACTTGATAGAATAGATATACGGGCATCTGGAAATTCGGTTTTTACCTCTTCTACCAGCCGCTCAACCCCCGGCCCCACAGCTACCAGACCATCTTCGCTATCACATGCCGGACAGCTATGGCTGATCTGTTCTGAATAACCGCAAATATGGCATTGACGATTGCCCGCCAGACGGTGCGTCACAAGCAGCGAATCACATTGATGACAGGCCAGCCTGTGGCCACAATCGCCACATACGGTCATTGGGGCATAGCCCCTTCTGTTTAGAAATAACAGGCTCTGCCTGCCGGCCAGAAGCTGCTGCTTTATGCTCGCATTAAGCGGCGGGGATATCCATTTTCCGCTCTCAGGCCTGTCAAGACGTACATCAACCAGACCAACCTGTGGTAGCTGGCTAGTACCAAACCGGCTTGATAATGCCCAGTAATGCCAGTCTTTATGCGGCGTGCCAGCCTCGCCCGATGCCCGCACCCAGCTTTCAAGAGAAGGGGTGGCACTGGCCAGCAAAATCGGAATATTATGCAATTTTGCCCGCATCAGCGCCATATCACGCGCCTGATAGCTGACAAAATCTTCCTGTTTGAACGAGCTGTCATGTTCTTCATCCACAATCACCATGCCCAGATCGGCAAAGGGAAGAGATAATAATGACCGCGCCCCTGCTATCACCATTGGCTCGCCCCTGATAGCCTTTCGCCAGATTGTACGGCGCTGGCGCATGGCCATTGACGAATGCCAGATAAGCGGGGTGATGCCGAACCATTTTGAAAATCTGTCCTGCCACGCAGTGGTTAGCACAATTTCAGGCAGCATAATGATAATTTGCCCGCCAGATGGCATGCCTGTCCTTGTGCTGTCCATTCTGGCCCGATGTGCTTTGATTACCTGCATCGCCACCAGCCAGAAATATAATTCTGTTTTGCCAGCCCCCGGCACACCATCTATCAGATGCACCGAAAACCCGTTATCCAGAACATTGCCTAGCTGGTCGGCTATGTGTTGCTGGCTTTCATTCAATTTCAGGGTTTGGAATAGCTGTTCTGCATGAGATTCTGTCACTTCTGGCAGAACAGCCTCGGGAAATGAGGGCTGGCTAATGATTAACCCTGTTTTGCGCAAGCTTGAAATAACAGATGTGCCAATGGCTGATTCGCGTGCCAGATCAGACAGGCTCATCGGGGGAACTGACGCCATAAACTCAATCAGCCTGTTGCGCTGTGATGTCATGGTAATAGCAGATTCTGCCAGCCGTTCCTGCCAGTCATCTGCTAGCCGGTACATCATAACAGACGGCGGCGGCACTAGCGCCTGAGGGCAGTTCAGCATCAGCTTCATCACCGCCCCAAACGGCGCAACTGTCCATTTTGAAAGCTGCTCAAGATAAGCCAGATTCAGCTTTGAGATAGGTGGTAAATCTGCCCTACCAAGTATATGTTTCAGCCGTGAGGAGGGCATATCGCCTGTCTGTTCCAGCCCGACCACAATGCCCCAGACCTGTTGTGAGCCGAGCGGCACCAGAACAATATCCCCGTATGACAGCTGAAATGCTGAGCTTGCCAGATAGTCATAGACTGTCTTTTCAGCGCGCATAATAGGCACCGGCACGGCAATCTGGCAGAGCATATCTGTTGGCAATCTAGCAGGTGAAGGGGGCGTATCTGTCATTCATTTTTGCCTGAGATTAATGCCTATCTGTTAGAAGGTGATGCTCACTCTATGACAAACACCGCCTGTCACCAAGCTTCTCGCACCGAATAAGCTGCCATGCCGGATATTTTGCAGTTGCCTTTGGCTGAGCGCTCACTGTAACATGTGGCACCATCAGGGTAAATCGTCAAACAGCTTACGCCTGAGACCAGATAAACGCCGAAATGTGACAGAGACGGACAGATGAAAATTTTTCTTGATACAGCAGATATAGACCAAATTACATCACTTATGCCATCGCAGATGGTTGATGGCGTTACCACCAACCCGTCCCTGATTGCCAAGTCGGGGCGTGATATTAAACAGACAATTGCCGAAATTTGCACAATAGTGCCCGGCCCTGTAAGCGCAGAAGTAACCGCAACAGACCTGGCTACCATGCGCAAAGAAGCTGATGTGCTATCAGCGATTGCCGATAATGTAGCGGTTAAGGTGCCGCTTACACCGGACGGGCTGCAGCTATGTGCAGAGCTATCGGCGCAGGGAATTATGGTCAATGTTACTTTGTGTTTTACCGCAGGTCAGGCCCTGCTGGCTGCCAAAGCGGGCGCGCGCTTTATCTCTCCGTTTGTCGGAAGGCTAGATGACCTTGGTCAGGATGGTATGGGGCTGATTAGCGATATTGTTGATATTTATTCAAATTATGATTTTGCAACAGAAGTGCTGGTCGCCTCTGTCAGAAGCACTCAGCATGTAACAGATGCCGCCATTATGGGCGCAGATGTGGTTACAATCCCGCCTGCCATTCTAGGCCAGCTATACAAACATCCGCTTACAGATAAAGGGCTGGATGCCTTTCTGGCAGACTGGCAGAAAACCGGACAGTCAATCTTATAGGATAGCAGGATTACCTGAGAGCAGGCATAATGGGCACCTCTTCTTCTCTGACAGAACAGCAAATACTGGATTATCTGGCAGATAATCCCGAATTTCTGGACAGGCATTATCCTGCACATGCACATAAGCTGATAGATGCAACCGGAAAAATTGCGGCACAGGCCAGAAAAGAAGCGCGCCGACTGTCAAAAGCAAATAAAAGCCTGATTGAAGCAGCAAGTGTAAATATGGCGCACTGGCAGGCATTACACCATGCAACTCTGGGCTTTCTGGCATGTACTGACCTGACCGCCTTTGGCCAGATGGTAGATGAGGAACTGCCGATTATTTTCTCGCTTGCGGGCGCGCGGCTGGTGATGCCGGCCTCAACTGCCATTGAAGGCGCTGAAGCCGCAGGCTTTCTGATACTTGAAGATGCGCAGATTGCCGAAATTCTGGACGCCAAGCAAATCTATCTTGGCCCTGCCAAATCTAGCGGGCTATTTTCAACCCCCTCGGCAAGCATGGCCGCCATTGCCCTGCCTGATCAGCTATCTGCCCCTGTAAAAGGCTCGGTACTGATTCTGGCAGGCCGCACAGAAACCAGCTTTTCACCTGATCAGGGACAGACACTGCTTACCAATTTAGCTGAAATTGTCGGAGTGGCATTGCTTGCCTGTCTGGAAAATCAGAGCCTGACAGGATAATATATAGCTTAGACAATTACATAGTGATATTTGGGCAAAACAGGGAATAAACAGATATAGCATGGCAGATACGATACCCGCCCAGAATACCGCCAGATGGCAAGAGGCATGGGTAGGCTGGCTTGAGACAGAACGCCGGTTTTCAGCGCCCACCCTTGATGCCTATCAGCGTGATTTTGAGATTTATCTCAGCTTTCTAGCTGCCCATAATGCAGCGCTTGTACCGCCTGACCGCGCCATATTCAGACAGTTTCTGGCAGAACAGCAACAGCAGCATTCTCGTGCCACCATTGCCAGACGAATCTCAAGCCTGAGGAGTTTTTTCCGGTTTGGCAGTAAACGCAATCTGTTTGAGATTGACGATATCAGCTGGATGAAAGCCCCCAAACAGCCACATCAGATTCCAAAGACAATTGATAGTCTGAATATGGAACAATTGCTGAATGCGGTATTTCGCCGGCCTGTAGCAGACTGGCAGAAAGACAGAGATTTTGCTGTGCTGATGCTGCTATATGGTGTGGGTTTGCGTATTTCCGAGGCGCTATCGCTAACTGCCGCTGATATGCCGCTAGGCGACTGGATAACCATCACTGGCAAAGGCAGCAAAGACAGAGATGTGCCTGTACTGGCCGTAGTTGCCGAAGCCGTGAACAAGGCGGCGGCAAGCTGTCCGTTCCAGCCAGAAGGCGGGTCAGCCCTGTTCAGATCAAGCAGAGGCGCGCCATTAAATGCGCGGGCAGTGCAGAGGCTGGTGGAGCAGCTTAGAGTATCACTTGACCTGCCAGCCCATATCACCCCGCATGCCCTGCGTCATGCCTTTGCAACAGAATTGCTTGGCAATGGCGGTGATTTGCGGGCTATCCAGCAATTACTTGGCCATGAAAGCCTGTCAACAACGCAAAGATATACACATGTCAACACCGCCAAGCTGGCTGCCCTGCATGAAGATATTCATCCCCGCGCCCGCACAAAATAGTGCCCCCATATCATGAATATGGCCAAGACTGGCGCTATATATGAATAGCCCGCCCGTCAACCGCCAGTGCAGCTTCTTTTACCGCTTCATTCATGGTTGGATGGCCATGACAGGTTCTGGCAATATCTTCAGAAGATGCGCCAAAGGCCATGGCTGTAGCAATTTCATGAATCAGGGTGCCTGCTTCATGGCCGATTATATGGCATCCCAGCACTTTGTCAGTGTGTGAATCTGCCAGAATTTTTACAAATCCGTCGGTATGGCCTGTGGCTTTGGCGCGGCTATTTGCAAGAAAGGGAAATACCCCTTTGCTGTAATCGATATTCTTGTCTTTCAGACTGTCTTCTGTCGCGCCAAGCGTGGCAATCTCGGGGGCTGTATAGACAATGCCGGGCACCAGATCATAATCAACATGTCCAGCTTGACCTGCCATAATTTCAACCGCGGCAACCGCATCTTCTTCTGCCTTATGTGCCAGCATTGGGCCTTCGATTACATCACCAACCGCAAAAATGCCTTCGACACTGGTTTCAAAATCAGCATCAACCACAATCTGGCCTTTTGCTGTCAATTCAACCCCTAGGGCTTCGAGTCCGAGATTCTGGCTGTTTGGCGTGCGGCCAACCGCGACCAGCGCAATATCGCATTTCATATCACGCATCTCGCCTGTTTTATTATCTTCAACAGCCAGCGTCACACCAGCCTTTCCGGATTTTGCAGATTTTACTGCTGTATTCAGATGGAAAGACAGGCCCTGCTTTGCCAGCATGGCCTTGAATTTACTAGCTACTTCTGAATCCATGCCGGGCAGAATACGCGGCAGAAATTCCACCACCTCAACCTCTGTGCCTAGGCGTGACCATACGGTGCCCATTTCAAGCCCGATATAGCCAGCCCCGATCACAACCATCTTTTTGGGCAGTTTCGACAAAGACAGTGCGCCTGTCGACGATACAATCTTTTTCTCGTCAATATCGATATTTGGCAGGCTAGCTGGCTCAGAGCCTGTAGCGATCATGATCTTTTCAGCATGATAAGTGCCGTTATCAGCCCCGTCTGTAATCACAACCTTGCCAGCCTGTGCAATGCTGGCCGTGCCTGTCAGTCTGGTAATTTTATTTTTGCGAAACAGAAAATCAATCCCGTCCGTCAGGCCGGTTACAACCGAATCCTTTGCCGACATCATCGCATCCAGATCAAGCCCCACCTTTGAAAAGGTGACCCCCAATCCGGCCAGATGGCCAGATACGGCATCGGCATATTTCTCGGACGCATTCAACAATGCCTTAGACGGGATACATCCGACATTCAGACAGGTGCCGCCCAGGGTTGTGCGCTTGTCGATACAGGCGACATTCATGCCTAGCTGTGCGGCTCTGATAGCCCCGACATATCCTGCCGGCCCGCCGCCAATAACGATCAGATCAAATGTTGTTTCGCTCATAGCACCCCTCATCCCGTTCTGGCTGATGCGATTATAAAATCCGCGCTAGACACCCAATAGCAGGCGGCGTGGATCTTCGATTGATTCCTTTACCCTCACCAAAAAGGAAACAGCTTCCCGACCATCAATAATTCTATGATCATATGATAGTGCCAGATACATCATCGGTCTAATCTCAACTGAATTGCCGATGGCAACTGGCCGCTTCTGGATTTTATGCATCCCCAGAATACCACTTTGAGGCGGGTTCAGAATAGGTGTCGACATAAGCGAGCCATAGACACCGCCATTTGAAATGGTAAAGGTGCCGCCTGCCATATCTGCGGGGCCCAGCTTGCCATCTCTTGCCTTCTGGCCAAATTCGCCAATGGTAGATTCAATATCGGCAAGTCCCATATGCTGGGCATCTTTCAGCACTGGTACTACCAGCCCCTGAGGTGTGCCCACAGCCACGCCGATATTATAGAAATTCTTATAGATAATATCATCGCCATGAATTTCTGCATTTACTGCCGGAAATTCTGTCAGTGCAGTAATCACTGCCTTGACAAAAAAGCCCATAAAGCCCAGACGTGCGCCATGGTTTTTCTCAAACTCGTCCTTATATTCAGACCGCAAGGCCATTACGGCTGACATATCTACCTCGTTAAAGGTTGTCAGCATAGCGGCTGTATTCTGGGCATCTTTCAGACGTGATGCAATGATACGGCGCAAGCGCGACATAGGCACACGTTCTTCGCGCGGGTCATCTGGACGGGCGACAGCTGATGCAGATACAGGCGCCGCGCTGGCAGGAGCTGCGGCATTACGCGCCCCGCCATTATCAATTGCCGCCTTCACATCTGCTTTTGTAAGCCGGCCATCCTTGCCTGTAGCGCGAATCGCTGCCGGATTAAGCTGATGCTCTTCGACCAGCTTGCGCACAGCAGGCGACAAAGTCATCGCAGCGCCGGTAGCAGGTGCAG
>WTJO01000063.1:4170-21367 GCA_011524805.1 Alphaproteobacteria bacterium | reverse complement strand
GGTGTCGAAGTGTCTTTTGCGGGCGCGCTAGCAGGCTGGGCAGCAGCGGCCTTACCTTCGGCAACAACCGCCAGCAACGCATCTACCCCGACCGTGCTGCCTTCTGCGGCGACAATATCTTCAAGCACGCCAGCCACAGGCGAGGGCACCTCAAGCGTTACCTTGTCTGTTTCAAGCTCGACAATAGGCTCGTCAGCCTGAACAGCATCACCCTTTGCTTTCATCCATTGAGACACGGTTGCTTCAACGACTGATTCACCAAGAACAGGTACTTTGATTTCTGTACTCATGAATTTTTCCTTATCCTGTTTTGTTGCCTATTCAGCTGCAATGCCCTGTTTTTCAGACGCAAGCGCAGCTGATACCAGTTCTTCTTGTTCATGTTTATGGCGTGCGGCTGACCCTGTTGCTGGTGAAGCAGCTTCTTTCCGGCCAGCATAGATAGCCCTGCCAGCGCCCATGCCGGCATCCTGCATCGCTGATTCCAGATAGTCACGCACAAATGTCCAGCTACCCATATTTTTTGGCTCTTCCTGACACCAGACAAGCTCTGCTTTCGGAGTCTGGGACAGAATATCTACCAGCGTCTTATGCGGGAACGGATAGATTTGTTCAAGCCGGATAATTTTCACATCTTTAATCTGTTTTTGCTCGCGCTCTTCAAGCAGATCATAATAGACCTTACCAGAACACATCACCACCCGCTTAACCTGCTTGTCGGCGATCTTTTTGTCTGTTTCGTCAAGGATACGGTGGAAACAGGTACCCTCTGCCATTTCAGACAAATCAGATACACATAATTTATGCCGCAACAGGGATTTTGGTGTCATCACAATTAGCGGCTTGCGGAAATCGCGATGTAGCTGACGTCGTAACACGTGAAAATAATTGGCTGGTGTGGAACAGTTCACCACCTGCATATTATCTTCTGCACATAGCTGTAGATATCTTTCAAGACGCGCAGATGAATGTTCTGGCCCCTGACCTTCATATCCATGCGGTAACAGCAATACCAGCCCGTTCATGCGCAGCCATTTGGCCTCACCTGAGCAGATAAACTGGTCAATCACCACCTGTGCACCATTGGCAAAGTCGCCAAACTGGGCTTCCCACATCACCAGCGCATTAGGTTCGGCCATCGCAAAGCCATATTCAAACCCCATCACCGAGGCTTCTGAAAGAGGCGAGTCAATCACTTCAAATTCTGCCTGCCCCTCATCAAGATGGGAAAGCGGGATATATCTGGCTTCAGATGGCTGATCAATAAATACCGAATGACGCTGGCTAAAGGTGCCGCGACAGCTATCCTGACCAGATAGGCGCACTTTTTTGCCTTCTAGCAGCAAGGTGCCAAAAGCCAGATGCTCTGCTGTTGCCCAGTCTATATTTTGACCTGACTCAAGCGCCTTGCGGCGGGCTTCAACGACGCGTTTTAGCTTGTTATGCGGGGTGATGCTGTCCGGTATTGTGGTGATCACACCAGCAATTTTTTTCAGCATATCCATAGTAGCGGCTGTCTCGCCACGGCGTTTGTCACCATAGGCTTTGGTAAAGCCTGTCCACTGACCTTCCAGCCAGTCTGCCTTATTTGGCTTAAAGGTCATGCCTGCTTCAAATTCTGCATTGAAATAGGCTTCCTGACTATCCAGAATAGCCGCTGCCTTTTCGGCTGTAAGCACGCCTTCTTCTATCAGCTGAGCAGCATATTTTTGCTGTGTAGTCTGTTGCTGGCCTATCTGCTTATACATTAATGGCTGGGTGAATGATGGCTCATCGCCCTCATTATGGCCAAAGCGGCGGTAACAGAAAATATCCAGCACAACATCACATCCGAATGTCTGACGGAATTCGACAGCAATACGCGCAGCATGCACAACCGCTTCAGGATCATCACCATTTACATGGAAAATCGGTGACATCACCATCTTGGCCACATCTGTCGGATAGGGTGACGAGCGTGAATATGACGGGCTGGTGGTAAAGCCTATCTGGTTATTGACAATAATATGGATGGTGCCGCCTGACCGGTAGCCACGCAAGGCAGAAAAAGCAAAGGTCTCTGCTACAACACCCTGACCTGCGAAGGCGGCATCTCCATGAAGCAATACACCAAGCACCTTAGTGCGATCATCATCTTCTATCTGATCCTGCTTTGCCCTGACACGGCCAACAACAACAGGGTCAACAATCTCAAGATGCGAGGGATTTGGCGCAAGGCTGAGATGAATTTCATTATCGTCAAACTGGCGATCTGATGATGCGCCCATATGATATTTCACATCTCCTGACCCGCCAGCTTCTTCCGGATTTGACGGGTTGCCCAGAAATTCCGAAATAATAGCCCTGAACGGTTTATCCATAACATTGTGAAGTACATTCAGCCTGCCTCTATGCGGCATGCCGATAACCACCTCGGTCAGACCCATCTGCCCGCCACGCTTCAAAATCTGCTCTAATGCAGGGATAAGTGCTTCACCACCATCCAGACCAAAGCGTTTGGTGCCAATATATTTTTTATGCAGAAACTGCTCGAATTTTTCGGCGGCAACCAGTTTTTCAAAAATCGCTACCTTGCCTCTATCGGTAAATTCTGTGCGGTTGCCAATTGCTTCAATCCGCTCTTGAATCCATGCTTTTTGTGCCGGATCCTGAATATGCATAAATTCCACCCCAATGGTCGAACAATAGGTGCGCGTGACAATATCCAGAATCTCGTGCAATGTGGCTGTTTCCAGACCAAGCACATTATTGATGAAAATCGGCCTGTCATAATCTTCTGCCGTAAAGCCATAACTGGCAGGATCAAGTTCGGGATGGATTTCCTTTTCCAGCAATTCCAGCGGATCAAGCTTGGCCAGCAAATGGCCTCTGATACGATAGGCTCTTATCAGCATAATCGCCCGCAAACTGTCCAGAGTTGCGCTTCTGACGTCACTTGCCATCAAATCACGGTTGCCGGCAATGCCCTGGGCAACTGCCTTTATCGATGCTTCGGGGTCATGCGCACCGACAATTTTGGTCTCTTCCTTACCCCAGCTTGGCTTATATTCGGCAGTATCGGCAAAGGCGCCAAACATCTCGAACCATTCCGCCCATTCGGCCGGAACAGAAGATGGGTCTTGTTGCCATGCCTGCTGCATTTCGGCAATAAATGTAGCATTGGCACCTGAAAGCAATGATGAATCCATAATTGCGCTCCCTCAGAACCGTATTTCGGTGAGTCTTAATATAAACATGGTTTTATTTCACCTTAACTTGCCTGTTCAGGCAAGCCTGTAGAGACCTCATTTCGCGTATTAAGATGCATCTTTGATAGCCTGAAGCACCGCATCTCCCAGACCGGAAGGTGATTCTGCCATCACAAAGCCAGATGCCTGCATCGCAGCGATTTTGTCTGATGCCGCTCCAGAACCACCAGCCACAATCGCGCCAGCATGTCCCATACGTCTGCCGGGCGGGGCTGTCTGACCAGCGATAAATCCGGCAATTGGCTTTTTGACTGGCTGGGCAGCAAAGAAGGCGGCTGCCTCTTCTTCGGCCGAGCCGCCAATCTCGCCAATCATCACAATCGCTTCTGTCTGCTCATCTGCAAGAAACATTTCCAGACAGTCGATAAAATTGGTGCCATTTACAGGATCGCCGCCAATACCAATACAGGTTGACTGGCCAAGCCCTGCGGCGGTTGTCTGCGCAACTGCCTCATAGGTTAGCGTGCCTGAACGGGACACAATACCGACCTTGCCAGGCTGATGGATATGACCTGGCATAATCCCTATCTTGCAAGAACCGGGGGTAATCACGCCCGGACAGTTCGGGCCAACCAGCCGGCTGGCAGAATTGGACAGGGCGCGCTTTACCTCAACCATATCTTTTACGGGTATACCTTCGGTAATACAGACAATAAGCGGCATTTCGGCCTCAATCGCCTCAAGGATTGAATCTGCAGCAAAGGGCGGCGGCACATAAATCACACTGGCATTTGCGCCTGTTTCTGCCATTGCCTGCGCAACAGAATCAAATACCGGCAAATCGAGATGTGTCTGCCCGCCTTTGCCGGGGGTTACCCCGCCAACCATATTAGTGCCATAGGCTATCGCCTGCTCACTATGAAATGTGCCTTGCGCACCTGTGAATCCCTGACAGATTAGACGTGTATCTTCACCAACTAGCACAGCCATAACTACTCTCCTTTTACCGCAGCAACAATCTTCTTTGCCGCATCCCCCAGATTATCAGCTGATATAATTTTCAAGCCTGATTCTGCCATTATGGCCTTGCCTTTTTCGACATTTGTGCCCTCAAGCCTCACAACAAGCGGCTTGGTAAGACCCAGATTACGGGCAGCAGTGACCACCCCTTCGGCAATCACATCACATCTCATAATGCCGCCAAAAATATTGACCAGAATACCATCTACATTGTCGTCAGACAGGATGATTTTGAATGCTTCTGTAACTTTTTCAGTTGTCGCCGCGCCGCCAACATCTAGAAAATTGGCAGGCTCTGCGCCTTCAAGCTTGATAATATCCATGGTGGCCATCGCAAGCCCTGCGCCATTTACCATACAGCCGATATTGCCATCTAGCTTGATGTAGTTCAGATCAAATTCTGAGGCCTTCACCTCGCTTTCATCTTCTTCGCTCAGATCGCGCAACGCCAGCACATCTGGCTGACGATACAGCGCATTATCATCAAATCCCATCTTGGCATCCAGTGCCAGCAAATCACCTGCCGAGGTTACGACAAGCGGATTAATTTCAATCAGCGATGCATCTAGCCCGCAAAATGCCTCATAAATGCCTTTCAGGAATATTCCTGCCTGTTTGGCTGTCTGTGCTTCCAGCTTCAACGCCTGAGAGACAGCTCTGATATGATGTGGCTTCAGCCCTGTTGCAGGATCGATAGAAATAGTGGCAATTTTTTCAGGGGTTTCTGCGGCCACTTTTTCAATATCCATACCGCCTTCGGTAGAGGCGATAATGGTGATGCGCGAGCTTGCCCTGTCTACCAGCATGGACAGGTACAGCTCTGAGCCAATATCACATCCTTCTTCGATATATAGGCGCTGTACTTCCTTGCCTGACGGGCCGGTCTGGTGCGTTACCAGCACCGAGCCAAGCAGTCGGGTTGCCTCTGCTTCTACTTCTGCAACTGTTTTGACAACTTTTACGCCGCCCGCCTTGCCTCTGCCGCCAGCATGAATCTGCGCTTTGACAACTTTGACATCTGTACTGATTGACTCAGCGGCCGCAACTGCTTCTGCTACTGAAAAGGCTGCCACACCATGAGGCACATTCACATTATATTGCCTTAGCAGCGCCTTTGCCTGATGTTCATGGATATTCATTGCCTGTCATCCCCCGATCTTGCCCCCACAGTCTTATCAATTAGACTTTGAAAGCTGTTACAATACCTCATAAAAAAACGGGTCTATTCGACCCGTTCTACCACTTCATTCAATGCTTTTACCGCATCAACAGAATGGTCAAACATTGCCTGTTCATCCTCATTAAGCTGAATCTCGACAATACGCTCAACCCCGCCTGCGCCAATAATGACAGGCACACCAACATATAGACCATCAAGCCCATAAGCATTTTCTACATAGGCCGCGCATGGCAATAGCCGCTTTTTATCTTTCAGATAGGCATCCGCCATCTCAATCGCAGAAGACGCAGGCGCATAAAAAGCAGACCCTGTTTTCAGCAATCCTACAATCTCGGCACCGCCGTCGCGTGTACGCTGGACAATCTCGTCAATCTTCTGCTGGCTTGACCAGCCCATCTTAATCAGGTCTGGCACCGGAATGCCGGCAACAGCCGAATAGCGTGTTAGTGGCACCATGGTATCGCCATGCCCGCCAAGTACAAACGCTGTCACATCCTGAACAGAGACATTAAATTCTTCTGCCAGAAAATAGCGGAAGCGCGCACTGTCAAGCACACCCGCCATGCCGACAACATGTGAATGTGGCAGACCAGAAGCACGTTGCAGAACGCCCACCATCGCATCAAGCGGGTTGGTGATACAGATAACAAACGCATCCGGACAATTTTGCCTGATACCTTCACCTACCTGTTCCATCACCTTGGTATTAATGCCGACCAGATCATCTCGGCTCATGCCCGGCTTGCGGGCGACCCCTGCGGTGACAATCACCACATCTGCGCCGGCTAGCGCTTCATAGCCATTGGCACCGCCAACAACCGCATTAAACCCTTCAATCGGAGAGGATTGTGCGATATCAAGCGCCTTGCCTTGCGGAATCCCTTCGGCAATATCAAACAGGCTAACGTCACCCAATTCTTTCAGCCCTGCCAGCATCGCCAGTGTGCCGCCAATATTCCCTGCGCCCACAAGTGCAATTTTGTGACGTGCCATCTCAACTCTCCTGAAAATTTAACATGTTTCCACCCGTATTTATCCGGCCTGTCATCTACCCATTTGGCGGGCGGTGATATTCGCACTGCCTGAGATATAGACCAGATATAATCTGATGGTCTTTCCTACCTAATTCAGTGCAGAATCGCAAGCATGTAACTGTAATTCATTGCTGATATTCCCGTTGCATCAATTGTGCCATCTCTGTCAGGCGCGAGCTGGTGCGCGAAAATTCAAATGCCCATTGCTGGCCGGTATATAGCTGGTCTATGGGCGCTTCGGCGCTGGCGATAAGAAATCTGCCCCTGTCATACAAGGCATCAACCAGCCACATAAACCGGCGCGCTTCATTCTGAAGCTGGTCATTCAGCACCGGAATATTGCGCACCATAAGACCGGCAAACCTGTCTGCAACGGCCAGATAATCTGCGGCGGCTAGCGGGCGGGCGCAGAGTTGGTCGAACTGGCAATCTGCTACATCACCTGCAATATGGTCAAAATTAAGCTGTCTGCCAGCCACAATTATCTGTTCTGAATGCTGTTCTTTATGATCTGTAACAATCGCAAAAATATCATCCAGATGACTGTCCGTGCCAGCCTCACCGCAAATATGCCATGTAGATATGCCATCAAGCGCACGTTGCCGCCAATCCATACCATCATCAATTTTCTGGACAATATTGCCAGCCGCTAGCGTATCAATAAATGGCAGGAAGCGATCTCTATGCAGCCCGTCCAGATAGAGCGCATCAGGCTGGCGGTTTGACGTTGCAACCAGCACCATCTTTCTGTCCCACAGGCTGTCAAATAGGCGTTTGAGAATCATCGCATCTGCAATGTCCCTGACCTCCATTTCATCAAAACAGATAATCGCACCCGCAGATATCATCTGGGTAGCGGCAATATCAATCGGGTCATCTGCACCGCTTTTTCTGGCGCGGTTGATCAGATCATGCGCACAGACCATAAAATCATGAAAGTGGAATCGCTGGCACACACCCTCTGGCAGGCTGTCATGGAACATATCCATCAGCATGGTTTTGCCTCTGCCTACCCCGCCATGAAGATATAGCCCCTGAGGCTGGCTCTGCTGTTTTGAAAATAAATTTCCAAGACGAGACCTGAGGCCTGTTTTGCCAGCAAGTAAATAGCCAGCAGCTTCCAGCCTGTCATATAGCTGTTGCAACGAGATAATAGCGGCATGCTGGCCAGAATCAGATGATAGAACAGCGGTATCTATCAGCTGCTGATAGCGGGTGATAACTGCCCCTGATTCGTCAGGTGCGGCCATCTAGGCCTGCCGTTGTACCATCAGCTTTTTGATCTCGGCAATAGCTTTGCCCGGATTCAAGCCTTTTGGACAGGTTTTTGCGCAATTCATGATGGTATGACAGCGATATAGCCTGAACGGGTCTTCCAGATTATCTAGCCGCTCACCTGTATATTCATCGCGGCTATCCACAATCCAGCGATAGGCCTGAAGCAATACAGCCGGACCAAGATACCTGTCCCCGTTCCACCAATATGACGGGCAGGAGGTTGAGCAGCTAAAGCACAAAACACATTCCCACAGCCCGTCCAGCTCGTCTCTATCTTCTACAGACTGTTTGCGCTCAGCCCCTTCTGGTGCCACTGTCTTTGTTTTCAGCCACGGCTCAACAGAAGTAAGCTGGGCATAGGCATGGGTCAGATCAGGCACCAGATCCTTCACCACAGGCATATGCGGCAGAGGGTAGATAGCGACATCATCTTTAACATCATCAATAGATTTAAGACAGGCAAGCGTATTGCCACCGTCAATATTCATCGAACAGGAACCACAAATACCTTCGCGGCATGAACGTCTGAAAGTCAGGCTGGAATCCATCTCGTTCTTTATCTTGATAAGCGCATCAAGCACCATGGGACCACAGTCATCAAGGTCAATTTCAAATGTATCCAGACGCGGATTATCCTCATCATCTGGCGACCAGCGATAAATGGCAAAGGTTTTTGTGTTCTTCGCGCCTTCCGGTGCCGAATGGTGCACACCCTTTTCGACCTTTGAATGGCTTGGTAGCGTAAATTGTGCCATTAAACAGACCCCCGATATTACTTCCCTTATTTTGCCTCTGGCTTACGCCATGAAATTCGTCTTTTCCTGAAGCTGTAGTCTAATAGACACGCGCTACAGGTGGAATAGACTGTACTTCATTTGTAAGTGTTGACATGGTTACATCACGATAATTGACTGTAGATTTATTGTGTTCATCCAGCCACATCACAGTGTGCTTCATCCAGTTTTCATCATCTCTGTCCGGAAAATCTTCATGCGCATGCGCGCCGCGTGATTCAGTACGCTGTTGTGCAGACCGCACCGTTACCAGCGCCTGACTCATCAGATTTTCCAGCTCAAGCGCTTCTACCAGATCCGTGTTCCAGACAAGCGATCTGTCTTCGATCCCGACAGATGGCAGCATACCGGCAATATTATCCATTGTCTTTACGCCTTCATCAAGTGACTGTCCCGAGCGGAATACGGCCGCATATTGCTGCATGGCGCGCTGCATTTCAAGCCGCACGGCGCCAATCTTCTCATCGCCTTTGGCATGACGCATTCTGTCCAGCCTGTCCAGCGCCTTGTCTGTTGAATATTTATCAGGTGGCGGCAATGCTGCGCCTGACGTCACTGTTTCTGCTGCCCTATGTGCGGCGGCACGGCCAAATACCACAATATCAAGCAGAGAGTTGGTGCCAAGGCGGTTTGCGCCATGAACAGACACACATGCCGCCTCGCCAATGGCCATCAGCCCGCCAGCTACACGATTCGGATCATCTGCTGTCGGCGATAGCACTTCACCGTGATAATTGGTCGGAATGCCGCCCATATTATAATGCACGGTTGGCAACACAGGAATAGGCTCTTTGGTGATATCGACACCACAGAAAATACGCGCTGTCTCGGTAATGCCCGGCAGTCTTTCATGCAAGGTAGCTGCATCAATATGTTCCAGATGCAGCATGATATGATCTTTATTTGGCCCTACGCCTCGGCCTTCATTAATCTCGATTGTCATGGCACGGCTTACCACATCGCGACTGGCCAGATCCTTGGCTGTTGGCGCATATCTCTCCATAAAGCGTTCGCCTTCGGAGTTGGTAAGATACCCACCTTCACCGCGCGCACCTTCGGTAATCAGCACCCCTGCACCATAAATGCCTGTGGGATGGAATTGCACAAATTCCATATCCTGAAGCGGCAATCCGGCACGCAAGGCCATCGCATTGCCATCGCCTGTACAGGTATGTGCCGAGGTGCATGAGAAATAGACCCGCCCATATCCACCTGTTGCCAGCACCGTGCGCTGACCCAGAAACCGGTGCAACGAGCCATCTTCCATCGCCAGCGCAAGCACGCCCTGACAATTTCCGGCATCATCCATAATCAGGTCAATTGCATAATATTCTACAAAAAATTCTGCCTTATGCTGAAGGCATTGCTGATAGAGCGTATGCAAAATGGCATGACCTGTCCTGTCCGCTGCTGCACAGGCACGGCGGGCAATCGACTTACCATAATCCAGCGTGTGGCCGCCAAAAGGACGCTGATAGATATTGCCATCTTCAGTACGCGAGAAAGGCACGCCATAATGTTCAAGTTCAATCACAGAGGGGATCGCATTGCGGCACATATATTCAATCGCATCCTGATCGCCCAGCCAGTCAGAGCCTTTGACAGTGTCATACATATGATATTGCCAGTTATCGCCTTCGCCCATATTGTTCAGTGCTGCGCCAATACCGCCCTGTGCTGCCACTGTATGCGAGCGGGTGGGGAATACCTTGGTGATACAGGCTGTCCGCAGATTTGATGTCGCCATGCCAAGCGTTGCCCGCAATCCCGCGCCACCAGCGCCAACAACAATCACATCATAATGATGGTCTGTAATCTCATATGCACTCATAATTTTTTTCTCCACCCGACCTAAAAGAACATCTATCTATCTACAGTCATTTACGAATATCTCATATCATCAACAATATAGCTTTTGCCGCTCACAAGTGAAGCCGGCTTTCTATAATGCGATTTTCAGAATGCTGAACATGGACAGGCTGGCCAGTAAAATAGCGAGCATCTTGACCGCAATAATGGCCATCATGCGCCTGCCTTCATGGCTGACATAATCTTCAAGCACCACCTGAAGCCCTAAAGAGGCATGCCAGAACCCGACCCCCACAAACAGCATCATGATGGTGGCATGTGCAGGGTGGCTGACAAGCGCAACCGCTTCGGCATAGCTGGCGCCAGCCAGATTAAGCACCAGCCAGATCATCCAGCCCATCAACGGCACCATGGCAATAGCGGTAAGACGCTGATGCCACCAGTGAGACAGCCCTGATTTTGCTGCCCCCAGCCCTCTCACCCTGCCAAGCGGTGTTCTCATGCTATCTGCTTTTTGTGACATGATATCCCCCTTACCCGATAATCGATGACAGCTGATATAGCCAGAACACAACAAATAGCGCGATTGCCAGCGTGATGGTCAGCTTGCCAGACCGGTATACAGCCTCAATGGTCAGCCCTTTGCCCATATCCCAGAATAGATGCCTGACCCCGTTACAGCCATGATAGAATAGCGCCGCAGAATAGCCTGCCATCACCAGCATCCCAAGCGGATGGGATAGCACCATCTGAGCGGTTGCAAAGCCTGTCTCGCCAGAGGCCAGCAACATCAGCCAAAGCGCCAATAGCAATGTGCCAGAAGATAGAACCACACCCGATATGCGATGCGTGATTGACATCACCGCAGGCAATGGCAATTTGTAAATTTGCAGATGAGGCGAAAGAGGGCGCGTTTTTGCCATAGTCACAACAACCTTAACATCATAAAAATTCAATTGATTGATTTAATATCTAGACTATTTTTTTCTGATCTTCAATCTCTTCAACAGCTTATCCCACATCGTGCATAACAAAAAACTGCAAAAGCTGCTTGAGTCTGGCTGTAAAAACCCTTTATCTCTAATAGCTAGCAGATGATATAGAGGTAAAGACTGCAAAAATATGATGGATTTTTCTTCTGTTCCAGATAGGCGCGCGGTGCTTAGCATCCAGTCTGCTGTTATCTATGGCGCTGTCGGCAATGATGCGGCAATGGCAGTATATGCGCATTTTGAGCTGTCTGCCTTCAGGCTGGATACTGTCAGGCTGGCCGCCCATCCCGGCTTTGGCGAGATGTATGCCGCCATAACCCCCTCAGATGCGCTTGACAGGCTGCTGGAGAATTTTTTCCGGCTTGATGCGGCAAAAACACTTGGATTTATCCAGACAGGCTATCTTGGTGATGCCTCACAGGTGCCAGTGCTGGCACACCATATCACAGAGTTGAAAACAGCCCTGCCAGCGTGTGAATATTGTCTTGATCCTGTGATGGGAGATGCTGGCAAGCTCTATGTTGACAAGGCACTTAGCACTGCCCTGATACAGACATTATTGCCGCTTGCAGATCATCTTACCCCCAACCTGTTCGAGCTGGAAATTCTGGCAGGCAGGGCTATCTCTTCCAAAGATCAGGCAATAAATGCCGCAGATCAGCTGAGATCTGACTATGCGCTATCATCCATTATCGTTACAGGCATTCCTGAAGATGATGTGATGACAGATATTGTCATTACAGATGACGGCATCGCAGAACATAGCCACAGGCGCGAATTGTCGGGGGTATCGGGTGCTGGTGATATGTTTACTGCCTGTTATCTGGCAGGTCTGTCATCTGGCCTGACAGCCCATCTATCTGCCCATCAGGCAAGCGAGGCGGTGACACAATGTACCCGTCTGGCGGCTGACAGGCGCACTTTGCCTGTAGCTGAGTGGCTAGCCTCACAATCCTGAACGAAAATGCGCGTATATATCTATCTGCCTGACAGGCTCTGCCTGACCACAAGCTCTGCAATCTGCACGGAATTTAGCGCGGCGCCTTTGCGCAGATTATCTGACACGCACCAGAATACCAGCCCGTTTTCGACTGTCGGGTCACGGCGCAATCTGCTGATATAGACAGCATCTTCTCCTGCCGCTTCAATCGGTGTGACATAGCCTTCATTTGCCCGATGATCAATCACGCTGACGCCCGGTGCATCACGTAATAATTCACGTGCCTCTGCTTCGTCTATTGGCTTGTCTGTTTCAATAAATACAGCCTCGCTATGACCGATAAATACCGGTATCCGCACACAATGGGCAGCCAGCTCAATCTTCGGATCAAGAATTTTCTTGGTCTCGGCTGTCATTTTCCATTCTTCTTTGGTAAAGCCATCATCCATAAACACATCAATATGCGGGATCGCATTAAAGGCGATTTGCTTGGTGAATTTTTCTGGCTTTATCTCATCATGCACAAACACGCCCTTGGTCTGGTTAAACAGCTCGTCCATGCCGGCGGCACCTGCGCCTGATGTTGCCTGATAGGTAGATACAATTACGCGCTTGACCCCATAGCTATCATGCAGTGGCTTGAGCGCAACAACCAGTTGTGCTGTTGAGCAATTCGGATTGGCAATGATGTTACGTCCGCCATTTGCCTTCAGACAGTTTTTTGCAGCATCGGGATTTACTTCCGGCACAATAAGCGGCACATCCTCATCCATCCGGAAAGCAGATGAATTATCAATCACGATACAGCCTGCCTCGCCTGCGGTTGGCGCAACAGCCTTTGAGGTATCCCCGCCAGCAGAAAATAGCGCAATATCAGCCTGCGCAAAATCAAATTTGTCTAGTGACTGGACTGTGACAGTCTTGTCATCTCCGTAAGATAGCTCCTTGCCGGCAGATTTTGCCGAGGCAAGAGCGAAAATTTCATCACAGGGAAACTGGCGTTCTGCCAGCGTGCGTAACATCTCCCTGCCAACCGCGCCAGTGGCACCGGCAACTGCAACACGAACTCCCATTTAATAACTCCTTGGGCTGAAAGAAAACGGCAATGATACGCGCCTGTTAGCGCGCGCGCCTGTCCATCGCATCAAGCACTGCCTGCGTCATGCCAGCTGTGCCAATCTGCTCGCAATCTGGCGCCATAATATCGCCAGTGCGCTTGCCAGATGCAAGCGCATCTGCAACCGCTGCTTCTACCAGATCAGCTTCTTCAGCCTGACCGAAAGAATAGCGTAACATCATCGCAAAGCTGAGGAACTGGGCAAGCGGATTTGCCAGATCCTGACCGGCAATATCCGGTGCAGAGCCATGCACAGGTTCATACATCGCCTTTGGCAGGCCTGTTTCAGGGTCTGGCGCACCAAGTGACGCAGATGGTAGCATCCCCAAAGAGCCTGTCAGCATCGCCGCACAGTCAGATAGCAAATCACCAAACAGATTATCTGTTACAATCACATCAAACTGTTTCGGATAGCGCACTAGCTGCATCGCACAATTATCAGCATACATATGGGACAGGGTAATATCTGTGCCTTCTGCCTGATGCAGTTTGGTCATCTCCTCACGCCAGAGAATGCCGGAATGCATCACATTTGATTTTTCAACAGAGGTAACTGACCCGTTACGCTTTCTGGCAAGATCAAAGGCGACACGGCCAATACGCTGAATCTCGCCTGTTGAATAGGCGTTTGTATCATAGCCTTTGCGGGTACCATCAGCCAGCGCGTCAATACCACGCGGTTCGGCAAAATAGGAGCCGCCACATAGCTCGCGCAGAATCATGATATTCAGACCGGACACAATTTCAGGCTTCAGGGTAGAGGCGCCAACCAGCGCATCAAACACAATTGCAGGACGCAAATTGGCAAATAGATCCATTTCCTTTCGCAAAGCCAGCAGACCACGCTCAGGCTTCAATGAGAAATCCAGATCATCATATTGCGGGCCACCCACAGCCCCGAACAGCACTGCGTCCGAAGCAACAGCATCTGCCAGCGTTTCGTCACGAAGCGGTGTACCATAGGCATCATAGGCTGCGCCCCCGACCTTATCTTCAGAAATATCAAAGGCAAGTGATTTATGTTTTGCCAGCCAGTCAATGACTTTCAGATTGGCGGCCATCACTTCAACCCCGATACCATCCCCCGGCAATACCATGACTTTTCTATTGGATGCCATTTTTCCTGCTCCTTATGACCTTGATAGGCTGGCATATGAAACCCATATGCCATATCTGTTTTGAAAAATTGCGCCTTACTCTATAACCAGGGCATATCTGATGCGCGGCGATCTTCGAATGATGCGATACTGTCACTTTTTTCAAGGGTAAGCCCGATATCGTCCAGACCTTCCAGCAGACATTGCTTTCTGAAAGGATCAATATCAAAGCTAACATCAGCGCCATTTGGGCGTTTGATGGTCTGTGATACCAGATCAACATGCAATTCCGGATTTTCAGTATCTGCTGCATCTGCCATCAGCGCATCTCTGTCGGCCGCACTGACCTTTATAGGCAATATCCCGTTCTTAAAGCAGTTATTGTAGAAAATATCTGCAAAGCTGGTCGAAATGACACATCTGATACCATAATCAAGCAATGCCCATGGGGCATGCTCACGGCTTGATCCGCAGCCGAAATTATCACCTGCAACCAGTATTTCTGCTTTGCGATAGGCAGGCTGGTTCAGCACAAAATCAGTATTTTCAGACCCGTCATCTGAGTATCTCATCTCGTGAAAGAGATTTACCCCAAGCCCTGAGCGTTTGATGGTTTTCAGAAACTGTTTCGGGATAATCATATCTGTATCGATATTCAGAATATCCATCGGGGCGGCAATGCCGGTAAGCTGGTCAAATTTTTTCATGTCGTTCTTCCTTAGCCAGTGTGTGCGTGAACAGGATGCAGTTATGCATCACGCAATGCGCGGACATCGCTAAGATGACCCGTTAATGCGGCGGCAACAGCCATTTGCGGGCTTACGAGATGGGTTCTTCCGCCCTTGCCCTGTCTACCCTCAAAATTGCGGTTGGAGGTTGAGGCGGCACGCTCGCCAGGTGCCAGCCGGTCGGCATTCATTGCCAGACACATTGAACAGCCCGGCTCTCTCCATTCAAAGCCGGCCGCTTCAAAAATCTTGTCCAGACCTTCATCTTCAGCCTGCTGTTTTACCAGACCCGAGCCCGGCACCACCATTGCCCGCACGCCCTGCTTTACAGACCTGCCTCTGGCAATATCTGCGGCGGCGCGTAAATCTTCAATCCGGCTATTTGTGCAGGAACCGATAAAAACAGTATCAATTTTGATATCTGTGAGCTTCATACCTGCATCCAGACCCATATAGCTGAGGGCACGTTCTGTCTTTGCCTGTCGTGCGGGATCTGAAATTTTCTTCGGATCAGGCACATTTGCGGTAATTGGCAATGCATCTTCCGGGCTTGTGCCCCATGTCACAGTTGGCACAATATCTGCGGCGTCAAGCGTAACTTCGGTATCATATTTCGCGCCATCATCAGATGGTAGAGAACGCCACCATGCAATAGCCTTTTCCCAGCTTGCACCAGATGGCGCCATTGGGCGATCTTTGAGATATTCAAATGTCTTCTCGTCAGGCGCAATCATGCCGGCACGTGCGCCAGCTTCAATTGCCATGTTACAGACAGTCATCCTGCCTTCCATGGACAGATTTGTGATTGCCTCGCCAGCAAATTCAATGACATGGCCAGTACCACCGGCAGTGCCGATTTTGCCGATAATCGCCAGAATAATATCTTTTGCCGTAACATCAGGCGCAACATTGCCTGCCACGGTAATTCGCATATTTTTTGCAGGCTGCTGGATAAGTGTCTGTGTTGCCAGCACATGCTCAACCTCGGATGTGCCAATGCCAAAAGCAAGCGCTCCAAAGGCGCCATGGGTTGCGGTATGCGAATCACCACACACAATTGTCATGCCGGGCTGGGTAAAGCCCTGTTCTGGGCCTATTACATGCACAATCCCCTGACGGACATCATTCATCCCGAAATAGGGCACACCAAATTCTGCAGCATTTGCCTCTAATGCTTCTACCTGGATCCGGCTTTCATCATCTTCAATGCCGCCAGAGCGGTCGGTTGTTGGCACATTGTGATCTGCCACAGCTAGCGTGCGTTCTGGCGAATGCACAGAACGGCCGGCGTTTCTCAGCCCTTCAAAGGCCTGCGGGCTGGTCACTTCATGTACAAGATGCCTGTCGATATAGATAAGGCCTGCGCCATCTTCTGATTTATGCACCAGATGCGCATCCCAGATTTTATCAAAAAGTGTCTTTGGTGCTGACATAATATTCCCCTTATTATAGTGCCCTTATAAGTTAATGCTGTATCCCCAAAACGCAAAAGGCCGTGGCAGTTCCCCGCCACAGCCAGCTTATCTGTTTATTATGGCGGTGAAAATAGCGCTTATGATTTAGCTGATGGACGTACAGTTTTTTCGGCAATACGCGCCGCTTTACCTGTACGACCCCGCAGATAATATAGCTTTGCTCTGCGCACTGCACCGCGACGCATTACTTCGATATTCTGGATGCGTGGCGAATATAGCGGAAATACCCGCTCTACGCCTTCACCATATGAAATTTTGCGTACTGTGAAAGATGAGCTTATGCCTCTATTTGTGCGGGCAATACATACACCTTCAAAGGCCTGAACACGTTCACGTGAACCCTCTACCACCTTCACATTGATTTTCAATGTGTCGCCGGGGCCAAATTCTGGAATTGCGCGCTCTGCTACTGCGGCGTCAATTTGCTTTTGTCCGATACGATCCAGAATGTTCATTGTAATGTCTCCATAAAAACTGAGCGCAACTAAAACAACAAAAACGCTCTTGTGTCAATATTTATCGTCATTTTTTGCCTGTTTCTTTGC
>WTJO01000063.1:2824-4070 GCA_011524805.1 Alphaproteobacteria bacterium | reverse complement strand
TAGGCATGCCATAAATCAGGCCGGCGCGTTTGTGTGATGTCACATGACTGCTGAAATTTATATTCTGCTATCTGTTGATGATGTCCTGACAGCAATATTTCAGGCACATCCATCTGTTTCCACTGCCGTGGCAAGGTGTATTGAGAATGCTCCAGCAGCCCGTTTTCAAAACTGTCAGACAGATGGCCCTCTGGCTTGCCCATCACCCCGTCCAGCAATCTGACCACCCCGTCCATGATTGTCAATGCGGCCAGCTCGCCCCCCGAAAGCACATAATCGCCAACCGATATCTCAACAAGCTGATAATGGTCAATGACCCGCTGATCCAGCCCTTCATACCGCCCGCACACAAATAGCGCCGAACGCTGTTCTGCCAGTTCGCGCAAGAATGGCTGGCTAACGGTCTTGCCGCGCGGGCTGGGATATAACAGTACAGGCCGCTCGTCATGCTGTGCCAGCACATGGTCAATCGCAGCTCCCATCACATCAGCCCGCATCACCAGCCCGACACCGCCGCCACAGGCAGGCCCATCAACATCCTTATGCCTACCAATGGCAAAATCGCGTATCTGATAGCAATCCAGAGACCAGATGCCCCGTTCAAGCGCCCGTCCGGCAAGCGAATGGCCAAGCGGTCCGGGAAACATCTCAGGAAACAGGGTCAGCACAGATGCAGACCATATCGGATGATCCTGTGTCATCATGCCTCCTTTTTTCTTGCTAGACAGACTGGCTATCAATAATTATCTGCCGTGAATCTGCCTCTAATGCGATTAGAAAAGGCGGATAAAATGGCAAAAATGTTGTTGTCTTTGCGTCTTGTGGCTGTATTTCCAGCACATCACCAGCCCCAAAATCGTGCAGACCAACAACCACGCCCAGCACAGTGCTGTCTGGCGATATCACCTGCATACCGATAATATCAGCATGATATAGCTCATCTGCCTCAGGGGCGGGCAACATCTCTCTCATTACTGAAAACGACATGCCTTTAAGCTGTTCTGCCTGCTCGCGACTGGTAATTTGCGGGCTAGAGCATAGCACTAGCCCTTTGGCAGTTGATTTTGCCTGCAACACCAGACGCCTGCCAGACTCCAACTCAACCTCGCCATAGGCGGCAACTGAAAACGGGTCTGCGGTAAATGGCTTTACCTTAAACTGCCCCCGAATACCATGGGCAGAGACAACAACCCCCAGAAGAACAGATGTCTGTTCCATCGCTGAATCTGTTGTCTGTTGCCCCATG
>WTJO01000063.1:0-2724 GCA_011524805.1 Alphaproteobacteria bacterium | reverse complement strand
CTTCGGCTGCTGCCGCTGCGGCTTCTTCTTCACGTTCTGCGCGCTTTTTACCAAAGGCAGATTTGATAGGCTGGTCACGCATTGTGACAGCTTCCATAAGCTTTACAGTCGACAACAGCTTTTGCACTCTTTCTGTCGCCTGTGCGCCCTGACCAAGCCAGTATGTGATACGCTCACCATTTACAACAAGGCGGTTTTCGTCATCTTTTGCCACCATCGGGTTGTAGTGACCAACACGCTCAACATAGCGGCCGTCACGAGGGGCAGATGCTTCTGCAACTACAATCCGGTAAAATGGACGCTTTTTTGAGCCGCCACGAGATAGTCTGATTTTTAATGCCATCTTTTTTTCCTTTATTTTGTAGTGCCGACACTTTGGTAAAAAAGCGCCAGAACAAGATGGTTAGCTGATTACTGTTATTTTTTCTTTGGAGACTGACCTAGACCAGGCAGGCCGCCCTTGCCTCCGAAGGGATTCATTCCGCCAAGCAGATTTCCGCCGCCTGAACCAGAGTTAAATTGCTGTGATAATTTCTGCATATCTGCGGCAGAGGGCATACCACCACCCATGCCGCCACCAAGACCGCCACCGCCCATCATTGCCTTCATAGCGGCCGCGCCTTGTTTGGTATTCATCTTTTTCATCATTCTGGCCATATCCTGATATTGTTTGACCAGCTTGTTGACATCCTGAACTGTGGTACCTGACCCTGCAGCAATCCGCTTTCGGCGGGACGCATTCAACAGGCCGACCTGCTGGCGTTCACGCTTATTCATAGACAGAATAATCGCTTCCTGACGCTTTATCATTGTGTCGTCAACACCGGCGGCGGCGATCTGTTTCTGCATTTTGCCAAGCCCCGGAAGCATACCCAGAATACCGCCTAGCCCGCCCATTTTCTGAAGCTGTTTAAGCTGTGCCAGAAAATCATTCATATCAAACTTGCCAGAGGCCATGCGCTGGGCCATGCGCGCCGCTTCTTCTTCTTCGATTGCCTCGGCCGCTTTTTCGACCAGCGCAACAACATCGCCCATATCCAGAATCCGCCCTGCCATTCTTTCAGGGTGAAATTCTTCTAGCGCATCCAGTTTCTCGCCCGTACCAACCAGCTTAATCGGACAGCCTGTTACATGCCGCATAGACAGTGCCGCACCGCCGCGCGCATCACCATCAAGTCGGGTAAGCACAATACCTGTCACGCCAACCGCATCATGAAATGCCTGTGCTGTCTGCACGGCGTCCTGACCGGTGAGACTATCTGCAACCAGCAATATTTCATGCGGGTTGGTTGCCGCCTTGATGTCACGCAATTCTGCCATCAGCGCTTCATCTATCGCCAAACGGCCTGCGGTATCCAGTATCACGACATCATAGCCCTGAAGGGTGGCTGACTGAACAGCCCGCTTTGCCAGCTGAACAGGGGTTTCGGTTTCTGATTCTGTCAGAATACCTGCCTCGGCCTGCTCAGACAGCAGGCGCAACTGTTCACGCGCTGCAGGGCGGGTCAAATCAAGGCTCGCCAGCATCACCTTTTTCTTCTGGCGGTTTTTAAGCCGGATAGCCAGCTTACCTGCGGTAGTGGTTTTACCAGAACCTTGCAGACCGGCCATCAGGATAATAGCGGGTGGGGCAACATCTACCATCAATGGCTCTGCCGTGCCGCCAAGCATGTCTGTCAGACTATCATTGACCAGCTTGATAACCTGCTGGTCGGGGCGCACTGATTTCAGCACAGATGCGCCAACAGCCTTTTCTTTCATCTCTGCCATGAAATGGCGGACAACAGGCAGGGCTACATCTGCTTCCAGTAGCGCTTTTCGCACCTCGGACAGGCCAGCATCTACATCAGCCTGCGAAAGCGCACCCTTGCGCCCAAGGCCTGTAAATACCGACTGTAATTTGTCTTTCAGCGAATCAAACATCGTTTGCAGTTTAGCCTATCTTTGCCTTGTTGCTATGTTCACCATGTTTGTGCTTAACCCGGACAGTGTTTTAGCTATGCGCATAGCAAAAACACACCTGTGCTCGAAGACTTCAAGGACAGATGGAACCCGCAAAGGTCTGTTATTCAGACATGGCGAAAATATATGTGACGTTACCTACCCTAAACCCGCCAGATTGTCAAGTCTGGCGCTAATTTGCGGCAGGATAATCTATCCCAACCAGCGCATGGGCAAATTCTTCTGCTCTGAAGGCCTGAAGGTCATCTGCGCCTTCACCTACGCCTATCATATGGACAGGAAGGGCAAATTCACGGGCAAGCGCGACCAGCACCCCGCCCTTGGCACTGCCATCCAGCTTGGTCATGATCACCCCTGTAAGGCTGGCAGTCTCTAAAAAGGCACGCATTTGCGACAGCGCATTCTGCCCGACCGTACCATCTAGTACGATAATGGAATCATGTGGGGCATTTTCATCCAGCTTTTTAATGACCCTGATGATTTTTTCCAGCTCATCCATCAGCTCGGTTCTGTTCTGCAATCTGCCAGCCGTATCAATAATCAGAATATCGGCCTGTTCCTGACGTGCCTGTTCAATTGCACGAAAGGCAAGGGCAGCCGCATCACCGCCTCTTTCGCCAGAAATTACAGTTGTATCTGTGCGCACGCCCCAGCCTTTTAGCTGTTCGATCGCCGCCGCGCGGAAAGTGTCTGCGGCGGCCAGCATCACCTGCTTGCCCTGTTTTTGAAATTGGGCAGCCAGCTTGCCGGCCGTGGTGGTTT
>WTJO01000015.1 GCA_011524805.1 Alphaproteobacteria bacterium | reverse complement strand
CCTTCAACCTCAACCACAGTGCCCCGCGGCAAGGCATTGGTGCCAACCGCAAAGCGCGCATGCCGGCCAGCATCTCCGAACACCTCTACCATCAGATCAGAGGCACCGTTCATTACTTCTGGCTGATTGCCGAAATCAGAGTTGCAGGCCACAAAGCCGCCTAGCTTCACAACCCGCTTTACTCGTGAGAGGTCGCCTCCGCATGCCGCCTTTAGCTGGGCAAGCAGATTAACAGCACATAGCCGTGCCTGTCCTGCTGCCTGTTCAACAGATATATTCTCGCCAACATGGCCTGTCATCTGCAATTTGCCATCTACCAGCGGCAACTGTCCTGATACAAATACCAGATTGCCTGATATGGCGTAGGGCACATAATTTGCCGCCGGCATAGGTGCCTCTGGCAGTGCTATGCCAAGCTGTTTTAGATTTTCTTCAGCAGAGTTAGCCATGTTGGTGTTTCCTTTATGTTAGCTACAGCCGGTTGTCGAGCCGCAGGTGTTACATTTCAGACAGGTACCATTTCGAACAAGTGTGAAATTCTGGCATTCAGGGCAGCTTTCCCCTTCATAGCCCTGCATCCGTGCCTGTTTAATACGGGACTCGGTTACAGATTGCTGTGAAGCCGCTGATGACGTTTCGGTAACAACAGACGCAGTTGCAGGGATGATAGAGGTATCTTCTGCAACAGTCTGGTCATGAGATACAGCTTCTGCTGCATTGCCATTATTGGAATATACCACCAGACCCTGCTTGCGGATAAAGCCTCGGCTTGTTGCTTTGTTGACAAGCTCTGACTGGGCTTCCCCGCCGCCTGTTGTGTCCATATCCAGATCATCCTTGCTGACATGACCCAGATCATGCCTGTCAAGATAGGATATGGCCAGTTCCCTGAAGGTGTAATCCAGAATTGAGGTAGACATTTTAATTGCATCATTGCCTGTTACAATGCCTTGTGGCTCAAAGCGGGTAAAGGTAAAGGCCTCAACATATTCTTCTAGCGGCACCCCATATTGCAGGCCGATAGATACCGCAATCGCAAAATTATTCATCAATGAGCGGAAGGCAGCACCTTCTTTATGCATATCAATGAAGATTTCGCCTAGCTTACCATCTTCATATTCGCCTGTACGCAGATATACCTTATGGCCGCCAACGCTGGCTTTCTGGGTATAGCCTTTACGTCTGTCCGGCAGTCTCTGGCGGTCGCTATCACGAATGATACGCTCGACAATTTTCTCAACCACCTGAGGTACCTGCGCTGTTGCAGATAATGCCTCTGTCTCGGCTTCATCCAGATCATCATCATCTATCAGGGCAGACGATAATGGCTGGCTGAGCTTTGAGCCATCGCGATAGAGTGCATTTGCCTTCAGGCCAAGCGTCCAGCTTTGCATATAGGCCTCACCACATTCTTCGACAGTGGCACCATTTGGCATATTAATGGTCTTGGAAATTGCGCCTGAGATGAATGGCTGTGCGGCCGCCATCATGGTGATGTGGCTTGACACGGACAGATAGCGTTTGCCGATACGGCCACATACATTGGCACAGTCAAAGATTGGCAGATGCTCATCTTTCAGATGCGGTGCGCCTTCTACTGTCATTGCCCCACAAATATGAATGTTGGCAGCGTCAATCTCTTCCTTGCTGAAGCCTAGCGCTTCAAGCATGTTGAAATTCATATCGTCAAGCTGGCTGTCGGTAAAGCCAAGCACATTCTTGCAGAAATCATCACCAAGGGTGAAGCGGTTAAAGGCAAATTTAACATCAAACGCATCTTTCAGCGCCCCAGCTAATGTTGCCAGCACTTCATCGGTAAAGCCTTTATCTTTCAGTGCATTGACAGATATTGACTGGCAGCTATCCAGACTGCCATGACCAACTGCTTAGCGGGTGGTATCGTCTATCTGCTCTGCCGAATAGCCCTATTCGGCAGAGGAGATTGACGATATCACCCGCTATGCCGATGGTCATGGCAGTCTGGATAGGTGCCATTCCATATCTGTCAATGCTCTGGAAGATAAAGGCTTTACCGATGGAGGGCCGGCAA
>WTJO01000130.1 GCA_011524805.1 Alphaproteobacteria bacterium | reverse complement strand
GCTTTGTTCTGGCTATCTATTCCTGCTCGCCCACAATATCAAGTGTTTTCAGCTTTCTGTGCAATGCCGAGCGCTCCATTCCTACAAATTTTGCCATTTGCGAGATATTGCCGTCAAAACGGCCTAGCTGGGCAGTCATATAATATTTTTCGAATAATTCACGCGCATCGCGCAACGCCATTGATAACCCCTGTTCCAGAACATTATTCGCATCATCAGAATGTGTTGAAGTGACATCCGCAGGTAAATCATCAACCCCTAGAATATTATCTTTTGAGCCATCATTCAAGATAACCATAGATTCAACAATGTTCCGCAACTGCAAAACCGACCCCGGCCAGTCATAGGCGCGCATCGCATTTAGCAGATCATCTCCGAATTTTGGAACCGGCTTGCCAAACTGCTCGGCACTAAGCTGTGCAAAATATTTTACCAATGGCGCAATATCTTCACGGCGCTCACGCAGAGATGGCACGATTAATGTGACAACAGATAGCCGGTAATATAAATCTTCCAGCAATGTTTTATCGGCAATGGCCTGACTTAGATCGCGGCGTGATGCAGATATAATTCTGACATCTACTGCCACATCAACAACCCCGCCCACCCGTTTAAATCGCTGTTCGGTAACAGCGCGAACCAGCTTGGCCTGTGTTTCAAGCGGCAAATTGCATATTTCATGAAGATATAATGTGCCCTGATGTGCCTGTTCCAGAAGCCCGATAACACGGCGGCTTCCACTCAGGCTTTCCGAGCCAAATAGCTGTAAATCAGCCTCCGAGGCAGGCATCTGCGCACAGGGTGCCAATACAAACGCCCCGTCACTTTGCGCAGATTGCTGGTGAACAAGTCTGGCCACTGTCTCTTTTCCGGAACCAGACGGGCCAAGAATAAGCACACGCGAGGAGGTCGGGGCGACTTTGCTGATAGCCGTGCTAAGCTGTCTTACAGCTGAAGACTGCCCTGTAAGGCTGCTTATTTCCACCTGTTTGGCACGTGCCCGCAATTCGGCATTTTCGCGCTCAATCTTTTGATGATGAAGTGCTTTACGCACAGTCAAAATTAGACGTTCTGCCTTAAATGGCTTTTCAATAAAATCATACGCGCCAAGACGGATTGCCTGAACAGCTGTTTCGATTGTGCCATGACCTGAAATCATCAGCACAGGCACTTCGGGATAGACGGACTGGCACCATTTCAGCGTTTCAAGCCCGTCCATATCTGAATCACGCATCCAGATATCAAGAATAATGCAGGTGGGCGGGCGTGAAGCAATGAAATTCCGCGCCTCTTCGGCGTTTGATGCCTGAACCGTCTGAAACCCTTCATCTTCGAGAGTCAGCGCAATAAGCGAGCGAATATCAGGCTCATCATCAACGATTAGAATTTCTACACTCACGTAGTTGTCTCCACAGATATGAGAGGAAGCGTGATATTCACCATGCCTCCACCGTCCGGATGATTTGCAAGTTCAATAGCCCCTTTATGCTCCATAATAATTTTCTGCACAATGGCCAATCCAAGACCTGTGCCCTTATCGCGGGTAGTGACATAAGGTTCAAGATACTGTTCAAGCTGGCTACCTGAAAAGCCCGGACCTGTATCAGCGATACGCACGGTAATAGCGCCGGCTGTATGTCTGTCAAAGCCAATCTTTATCAGCGGTGCGCCAATACCTGCCTCAACCATGCTTTCCGAGGCATTTTTCAATATATTTGTCAGCATCTGCCGCATTAATCCGGCATCTGCCTCAACCATGATAGGCGAATCTATCTGTTCTATCTCTATTTTGACCGTCTGTTGTTCTGATGAGGCAAATAGCAATTTATGTTCTGTCACCAGCTTGTACAGGTCTAGCTGTTTGAATACAGGAGACGGCATGCGCGCAAATTTGGAAAATTCGTCAACCATCCTGCCAATATCATCAACCTGACGGCTGATAATTGACACATATTCTCTAAATCTGTCCTGCTCGGCAGCGTCATCCGGCATATATTTTTTTATCAGCCTGTCTGTTGCCAGCGTGATAGGTGTTAACGGGTTCTTGATTTC
>WTJO01000256.1 GCA_011524805.1 Alphaproteobacteria bacterium | reverse complement strand
CAGGCTGTTTACTGGCATGAATTATTGCTGCTGGCAGAGGCAGGCTCTGCGCCAACTTATGATAAAACTATACAAAACATCGAAGCAGAAAAAGAAAATTTGGATGCTTACATACGGCACAAAAAGCTAACATGCACATTACTATCAGACATAACCGCAATTCCGTTTGAGACGACACGCCGGCAACTGAATCTAATGTGCAAAGATAACCTGTTGGAGAAGTCCAAAGAATTCGGCTATCTGGTCAATAAAGAGTCCGAATTCCACGCTGCCTGTGTAAATGAACTAAATCCCCTCGAGAAGAAAAACGTGTTACGTCTGGTTCAAAAAATAATAGATGCAGGCCAGCCTTTTTAGGCGCTTTTTTCGAAACCTTCTATCTCCAGACCAGCGGGCGAGATAAGCTTTTCGATTGGCTCGCTGCCAATGCGCTCATATTTCAGCCGGTAATGCATAAAGCCGTTAAAGTGCTTATACCCAAGCACGGTGGCCTGAACATCGAGCTTCTTTGAGTAAACAATATCCCCATTTTTTAATTGCTCAAGATGCTCACCGGTAAATTTTTTCAACAACCAGTTCATTGTAATCTCACTCGTCAATGGGGGGCATATATAGAGGTAAAGACGCCCCCCATGGGTAAGCCTATCATTGGAAAAATCCAAAAAACAAAGATTTTGGCACTCAGAATGAGTAGAGGCAAAACCAAAAAAACCCAAAACGAGTAATTTATAAAAATTTGTTATTTGGAAAGCTTGACTGTAAAATTTATGTTATTGGTCGAGCAGAAGATTGGTTTAAAAGTAAACCAACTCAAATGCAAGCTTTGGAATTATCAGCATGAGACGCTGGTTGTATCAAAATATTGTGACTTGGAGCTATAATGCCTGATACGTATTGCCCTGGCTGGATTTATGACGCGGTTACATCAGAAATTGCTGCAAAATTTCTGGCAGAGAGTAGTAGCCTCCAGGCACTCGCACAGAAATATTCGCGCGGGCTTTCCAGCCTGTACTTTCCAATTGAGGCAGTAGAGCTAGCGGCTGTTGGCGAAGAAATGCTAATGTTTTTGTCAGAGATTGAGGCAAACGAGCTGGCATTTGAATATTTGTCCGGATTTGGCTATTACCGAATAAATTTTGTATCGACTAAAACGAGACGTAATTTATCCCCTACGTTTGGTGATATTGAGGAAGGTGAGCGAAAGCGGCAATATAGCGGTGGGCAATCATTAAAAGGGTTTAGAGCCTATGTGTTTTCCAGACGTTCGGATGTTGGGGTCGCATACAGTCCCGGCTGGTCTCTGGCCAGCCAGCATGAATTAAAAACATTGTCAAAAATATCAAAAGAGCTGGTTGATACAGGTGCGATTACCATAAATCACACATGATAGCGTATTTGTAACTCTGCCGCTCTGCTCAGTATGCAGGCAATAATACCTCTATTATGGAGGGTATGTTTTTGGCAGGATGATCTGTCGTCACCATATGCTATGATTATATGAGATAGGATAGTAGGGTCTGATAATGCGGGGTTGCCGATAGGGTGATTGTAGAGAAATTCGATGCGGGTGACGTGATTTTCAGCGAAGGTGATATTGCTGACTGCATGTATATCGTAAAGGCAGGCGAGATTGGCATCTTTCTGCCCCAGAATATGACTGTGTCGGAGCCTGATTTCCTGTTGCATGATAATGAGATTTTTGGAGAAATGGCGCTGGTGGATGAGCAGTTACGTTTTGCAACTGCCAAGGCCATGATAGCTTCTGACGTGATTAAAATCTCGGAAGCGGAATTTATCGAAAAGCTGGAAAAATCTGATGTGGTGATAAGGGCGATTATTGCGTCTCTGTCACAACGTCTGCGCGCTGCCCAGACAGGCTGATATCCGAAACGCTACCTGTCCTTGCTTATCTGTTTGTAGCCGTTCAGTATAAGCAGGTCACATCATATAAATTGTCGCACAATCGGCGTTTTTATCCTAACCTAGAAACAGAGTTTAGTTTTCTGATGTTGCAGGAGGATATTATGCTTGACCTTGCCGGACGCGAATCAATCTATCAGCCAGAACAAACAGGTCTGATCTTTCCAGAACATGTGAGACATAAGACTGTTGAAGAAGAGCGACTGCATAGAAAACAGCGGCTGGTCGCGGCTTGTCGTGCCTTTGCCCAGCAAAAATTCGATTATGGTTTTGCAGGTCATCTGACCGTAAGAGACCCAGAAACACCTGACCTGTACTGGACTAACCCGATGTGTGTCCATTTTGACAAGGTCTGTGTATCAAATCTTATTCTGGTAGACCATGATGGCAAGGTGATAGAGGGCGATTATGCTGTCAATCGAGCAGGTTTTGTTCTGCATGCCAATGTGCATGCAGAACATCCCGACATCATTGCCATGTGCCATGCCCATACAGTCTATGGCACGGCATGGGCAGCAACTGGCAGGCCGATTGACCCGATCACGCAGGATGCCTGTGCATTTTTTGAAGATCATGTGGTGATAGGCGATGAAGCTGGCGCGGTGGCGGTTGAAAATCATGCCGGCTCAAATGTGGCCAAGGCGTTTGCAGGCGTAAAAGCGGCTATTCACCAGAATCACGGGTTGCTGACAGCCAGCAGGCATAGCATAGAATCGGCTGCCTTCTGGTTTATCGCGCTGGAACGCTGTTGCAAGCAACAGCTTGATATTGCCGCCTCAGGCATAACGCCGATTCATATTCCGAAAGATAAGGCACGCTATAGCAGAGAACATGTAGGCAGCGAGTATATTGGCTGGCTTCATTTCCAGACAATTTGGAATCAGCTTGTGATAGATTCACCTGACATGCTTGACTAGTGCGCCGCCACAAAGATGCCGGGCATAAGGGGGGCAATAAAATGCTTGAAAATAAACTAGGTATGTCAGCTGACAAGGCAGAAAAGGGATATCTGTCAGGCATGATGGTGTTTGAGTTTTTCTCGCCAAATATGCCGGCTATCGCGGCCTCTGCCGGCGTGGATTTTCTGATGTATGATATGGAACATACCGCGATTGGCACAGATATATTGCGACAGCAGATGGCCGCATGTCGCGGTCTTGATCTGGTTCCGCTTGTGCGTGTGCCGTCTGCTGAGGCCAATATTATCGCTCAGGTGCTGGATATTGGTGCGCATGGCATTATGGTGCCGATGGTCGAAACGGCCGCGCAGGCAGCAGATATTGTCAGGCGTGCCTATTACCCGCCCCTTGGCAAGCGCGGCACTGCCTTTTCGATTGCCCATGATGACTTTCAGCCAGGTGCGCCTGTGCAGAAAATGAAAGCGGCAAATGAAAAGATACTGGTGATTGCCATGATAGAGACAGAAGACGGGCTAAAAAATGTAGATGAGATAGCGGCAACACCCGGCATTGATGTGCTATGGCTTGGCCATTTTGATCTGACCAGCTCGCTAGGTATCCCCGGTCAGCTTGATAATCCTGTCTATATAGAGGCGGTCAGGAACATCAGCTATGCCGCCGCCGCCAATGGTAAATTTGCCGGCTATATGGCAGCTGATAAGGAATTTGCCTCACATTACTGGAAACAGGGTTACAGGATGCTGGCCTATGGTCTTGATCATCTGCTTTTAATGTCTGCCCTGTCTGACGGGCTTTCCCATATCCGCCAGCTTGCAGAAGAGGGATAGAGGGGATGGCCAGAACAACATCTAGAATAACATCCGGAATAACGATAGGCATCTCGGCGGCGCTATTTGGCAAAGAAGGTACCCCCTGTTTTGATAAGGCGCTATTGGCACAACTCTCAGATCATCCCGATATTGAAATGGTCATCATGGAAGCGGACAAGACACATATTTTGGCAGAAGATGCCGAAAGATTTGATGCTGTCTATCTGATGCTTGAGCGGGTGACAGGTGATGCTATTGACACGCCGGCGCGCAAACTGAAGCTGATTGCACGTCACGGTGTCGGATTTGATACGGTTGACATTCCCGGGGTGAGCAGGCTTGGCATTATTGTGACCAACACGCCTGCGGCTGTGCGGCGGCCTGTGGCCAGTATGGCAATGACCATGCTGCTGTCATTAAGTCACAGGCTGATCGAAAAGCATAACCTGACACGTGCAGGCAGATGGGCAGACAGTCCTGATTTTATGGGGATGGGGCTGACAGCCAAGGTGCTTGGCGTGCTTGGGGCAGGCAGTATCGGGTCTGAAATTTTGCGGCTTGCCGCCCCGTTTGATATGCAGCTGATGGCGTGCGATCCGCATGTAGGCGAGGGTGAGCTTGCCGCGCTAAACACACAGAAAGTGGATGCAGAGACGCTATTTTCATCTGCTGATTATCTGATTATCGCCACCGCGCTGACTGAAGACACGCATCATTATGTTGATGCGGGCAGGCTTGACCTGATGAAGCCTGACGCCTCTGTGATAAATGTCGCAAGAGGACCTGTGATAAAGGAATCTGATCTGATAGCGGCACTTCGGGCGGGCAGGCTTCGGGCAGCGGCACTGGATGTGTTTGAAACAGAACCTGTCGAGCGCGATAACCCGCTTCTGGCGATGGATAATGTGATTACCACCGCCCATTCTTTGTGCTGGACAGATGAGTGTTTTGACAATATCGCGCGTGACGGGCTGGGCAGCATCCTGAGCTTTGTGGCAGGTGAGCGTCCCCGCTATGTCGTCAATACGGATGTGACAGGCTGGTGGGCGTAAGGGCGTCAGCCACACAGGCGCACTATCTGCGCAAGGATAGCCAGCAGAGGTGGGGGGTGTGATTATCCCAGCACTGCAATTTATCGGCACCCATGCCAGAGTGATTTTGCCAGCCGGCATAATTGTTGCGCTTCTGTTGCCAGAGCATCAGATGCGCTGGGATATTATCCTGCCGGCGATTATCACCTTTATCTATGCAGCTTCGTTTATCAGGCTGGATCTGAAACAAAGTTTTAGAGATGCGTTTCGCCTGCACAGCCTTGTTATAAGTATCTCGCTTAGCGCGCTGATTTTATGTGTGGTGCCGCTTGGCTATACAGGTCTGGCGCGGCTGTTCGGGCTAGATCAAATCTTTATGCCAAGCCTTGTCTGGTTTGCAGTTGCCCCGCCTATTGCATCAACCATATGGATGTGTGCGATGCTTGGCTTCAGGGCGGCGCTAGCGATGGAGATTGTGCTGATTACCAGCCTTGCCGCGCCGTTTACCGGCCCGTTCATAGCCTCGCTTGTGCTTCAGGACATTGCCGTAATTGAGCCATTACCGCTATTTTTCAGGCTGGCCATGATGATATTTGGCGGCGGTGTAATTGCCTATTTCGGGCAGAAAATGCTGGGGCGCGAGACCATTGAGGCACAACGCAAAAGCTTTGACGGGCTGTCCGCACTGGCGATGATGATATTTCTGATACCTGTATTTAACGGCATGGGCAGGGTGATTATCGCCGATCTGTGGCTGGCCTTTTATTTCCTGTTGCTGGCAGGGGTGATGAATGCCGGCATCCAGATTGTGATTATGGTCTGTGCCAGCTTTTCGTCTTCTGCCACTATCCGCGCGGTGGGCGATGTGATGGCGGTAGTGACAGGCAACCGCAATGTCGGGCTGTATTTTGCCGCCCTGCCGCCAGACCCTGCCTTTGCGCTGTTTACCGCCATCTATCAGGTGCCGCTATATCTCTCACCTCTGATGCTGGGCGGGCTGGCCAGCCTGTTGCAAAGACGCACCAGAGGATAGAGGCGGGGGATTATAAATTAACAACATTAAAAAACCTAACCGAGAAGCATTGCATGACGTCGCTGAGCGAGGTGATGTTGCACAGATCAACACTCTGATTGATGGTGGTGCCGACATCGAGGCCAAAGATGTTTATGGCCGCACCCCTTTACATGTTGCGGCAGTATTTGGTCAGTCTGAGGCTATAAAGGTCTTGATTGATAGGGTTGCTAATACTGAAGCTTCGATAGATGCTGGTAATGCTGCTTTGGGCATGGGTATATTGGGAGGTAAGGCAAAGTCGCTAGGAGCCTTGCTGATGGGAGGTGCAAAAGTAAGTGCTAAAAGTGAAAAAGGAAAATTTCCTTTGAAAATTTTTTTTGACAGTGTGCGTTTCTAGCACCTAACTTTCAATAAAAGGTGTGCTCGGGAAGATTCGAACTCCCGACCCCAAGATTCATAGTCTGGTGCTTTATCTAGCTGCATTTCACGAGGTAATTTGCGCTATTGTCTGTTGTTATCAGTTACATCTAACTCATCAAGCCAAGCGCGCCCTAGAAATGCATTCTGCACCTAGCAAATTAAGCATCTATGATGCATTTTTTGCATCGCAGCAACAAAATTTTGGCGCTATGCCTATGCACGCTTTTGTGATGTCCTTAGCCTAGAGGATAGCTTTACCGTGGATATAATTATTGTAACAGATCTGGATGGCACATTACTGGATGCTAACGACTTCACATTTGATGTCATCCATAAAGATATAATTGAGTTGATTGAAAACGGCATCGAATTTATCCCTGTTTCGAGCAAAACAAGGATGGAGATGATGTCGTTTTGCTCTGAGTTAGGGGTAAAAACGCCATTTATTTATGAAAATGGCGCTGGCTTTAGCATCAACGCAGAGGCAAGCAATAAAACTGACATAATTGTGGGCATGGCTGTAGATGAGCTTGTTGAAATTTGGAACAAAGTCATTCCGGACGAGTTAAAAGCCAGCTGTGAATTTCTGTCTAACCAAAGCCTAGATGATTGCAACGCGATATTGGGTCTGAGCGGTGAGCCTCTCAGGCTGGCGCTAGAGCGTTCCTACACGGCGTTGTTTACATTTAATGGCAATGAGACTGCGCTTGCAGCTTTGTATCATCATGCCGAAAGCGCAGGACTTAGATTACAAAAGGGTGGCCGTGTTTTCTGTTTGTCCGGAATGCATAACAAAGCCTCTTTTATTGAATTTTTGCGTCAACAGAATGATCGCCAGCCCAAGAAACTAATCATCGCATTTGGAGATGCCAGTAATGATATTCCCATGCTGAATGCCGCAGATATCGCATGTATCATTCCAAGCCCAACTGGCAGTCAACTTCCGCCTGAGGTTATCACTACAACAAAAATTACCGCCAGTCAGCCAGCACCTATGGGCTGGATTGAATCTGCAGAGGCTGCATTAGCGTTAGCCTCGGATATAGGAGATGTAAATTATGGGTGATTTTGCGCAAAACAGCCCCGTTCCAACCTTGCATAATTTCAATACCAAAAGTCTTGAAAGCATGGAAAATGATTTGAAATTATTTTCAGGTTACCGGCCGATGGAACTTATTCTGCCTAGCTTATTTTCCGAACTTTCAGGCCAAGCTTTGCCTAAAATTGTGCAGGAGATTAGTAGGGTCAACTATCTAAACCATGTGGTTATTGGACTTGATAGAGCCAACCGAGAGGAATTTGAGCAGGCGTTTAGCTTTTTCAAACAGATGCGTCAGCCATTCTCTATTTTGTGGAATGACGGGCCGCGTCTAAAAGCTATCCATAATGAGCTTAGTGACAGAAATCTGGCGCCTACCGAATTAGGCAAAGGAAGGAATGTTTGGTACTGCATTGGATATGTTAATGCGCGTGCTAAAGCAGAGGCTGTCGGGCTGCATGATTGCGATATTACGACATATGATCGACAGTTGCTGGCTCGTTTGTTTTATCCGATAGCTAACCCGAATTTCCATTTTGAATTTTGTAAGGGATTTTATGCGCGCGTTGCTGATGGCAAAATGAATGGGCGTGTCTCCCGCCTGTTAGTCTCGCCACTTCTACTAGCAATGGAACAAGTGTTAGGCGGCAGTGAATATCTGAGCTTCATGCGAGGTTTTCGCTATCCTTTAGCTGGTGAATTCTCCTTTCGGAAAAACCTGATCCCACAGCTTCGCATTCCTTCAGACTGGGGGTTAGAGGTAGGAATATTGTCAGAAATGCAACGCAGTCAAGCCAATAGCCGCGTCTGTCAGGTAGACCTCGCAAATACCTATGACCATAAACATCAAGATTTATCACCTGATGATGCTTCCAGAGGATTGTCGCGAATGTCGAGCGACATCACCAAAGTGTTAATCCGGAAACTGGCCACCCAAGGTCATTGTTTCGGAGCAGAGACCTTGCGTACAATCAAGGCTAGCTATTATCGGATAGCGCTAGATATGGTTGGATTTTATCAAAAGGATGCAGAGCTTAATGGGCTTTCTTATGATATTGACCAAGAAGAACGCGCTGTGGAACTATTCGCTGAAAATATTATGCGCGCTGGTGAGGTATTTAGCTATGCACCTATGGAAACGCCTTTTATTCCATCGTGGTCACGTGTTACTTCGGCTATCCCAGATATAGGTTACCGTCTGCGAAAAGCAGTTGAGGATGATAACAAAGAATTAGGGTTTAGTCTTGCAAGCTAGCAAAATAGGTGAGCTCGCAGCAGGCTAAATTAAGTGTAGCTGATGCGGCTAGGCCAAGTTTTGACTAGTGGCTGGGATGATGGCGCGCTCGGGAAGATTCGAACTCCCGACCCCTAGATTCGTAGTCTAGTGCT
>WTJO01000236.1 GCA_011524805.1 Alphaproteobacteria bacterium | reverse complement strand
ATAATATTAGAGTTTGTAAATTCAAGTGTCCTTGGCGCAATCTGAGATTCAGCACTAATAGTAAAAGTGCTATTGCCTCCCGAATGAGAGATACTACTTACATCATAATAATTATCAAGAGCTCCAGATACTTGACCTGTTTCAATTTCTAATGGTCCAGTTCCATTATTACTGAATCTGAATTGTTTATCACTAGTATCAGTAATTTGAATTCTGTTTGATCCTAAATTAATAGCTTTTACAGTATTTGTTCCACCACTAAAAGATGCAAACTGAATATCACCAGCTATTTGAGATGCAATAGTACTAGCCATTTGAGATAATGTTATCTCAGATCCAGTATTTCCATAATAGGAATCTTGGCTTAATGATGTGGGATTATATGAAATTACAGTTTCAATATCATACATTGAACCATGACCACTAAAGTTACGGTGAGTCAGGTTTATATAACTAGAATCAAAATAAGCACTAATATTATTACCAGATGTACCAGCATTTAAATTCCACCCAGTGTTCCATATTCTAACAGTCAAACCAATATGCCCTTGATATTGACTGTTCCATCCACCTCTGTGTACCGTTGCTGACCAAACATAATGCCACCCGCTACCAGCATTGTTTGGAGATTGATCCTGATGATAAAGATCATAACTTCTATAAGTAGAAACATTAGGACGCTTATTAAAAGGAGCCTTATAGTACATTATCCGACCAGCATTAGTATCAAGAGCAGAAAAATCTTTAACTTCAGTAACGCTAATTATATAATCAGTAAATGAATTATGTGTAAATGGAGTACATATTCTAGTAATATAACCACCAAGACTACTTGCTCCACTGGTCAAACTTCCACTTATTAATCCAAAATTTGATCCCTCATCGAATGGCAGACCAGTGTACATTGAAGCAGCGAGTCTACCATTATTTGGTGCATAAAGAACAGCGAGAGTAGAACCACCAGTGGTCATAATACGGGCATAATCATTGTAGGCATTGTAATCACCATATAATAGTGTTTGACGAGTAGATCCTGTGTTTCCATTACTATAAAATCTATTAGATCCATCACAATAATATGCAAAAGAATTTGTATTATGATACATCAAAATCTTTTCATGTCTAGACATATTGCCTATGATAGTATCACATGCAGTTTTAACAGAATTATATGCTTTAGTAACCGTAGTATTTCCTGATGGTTCTGGTGCTCCAGAAAGTGTTGATGGAAGAGATCCACCACTTCCAGCAGCTATAAAGATTTGTTGTCCTGTATATAAATTATTTCCTGGAAGATAAAAAGCACTACCTCTAGCAGTTGTTCCAGTAGAAACATAACTAGCTCCATCCGGTGCTGTAGCACTTGTATTTGCAATATCAAATTCTTGCTTACCAACAGTATTCGTTATGTATAAACTTGTACTACTATTAATTGCGGTTCTATGGTCAGTAGTAAAAGTTAGTGTTGAAGGAGATGCATTATCAGTGGCAATTCCATCATCAATTTGATATCCAAGAGTTGATCCCGAAAAGAAAGATCCTGGAATAATTGTAGTATATGCAGAAGAAACATCTCCAGTACTGGATTGATTTTCGTTTGCTTCATATGTAAACACTGTTGTACTTACAACAGCAGTAACAATATATTTTCCTTGCGCTGTTCTTGATTTTAATCCTTGAACTTCAATTGGGTCTCCAAGAGAGAGATCATGGTCAATAGAGGTAGTTACGGTTATAGTTCTAGAATTATTCAAAGAATTTACGGATAATATACCTCCAATTGAGACACCACTATCCCGTGTATAAACTGAAGGAATATTACTAACTAACTCAATTGTTTCCCACTTAGTTGGTTGTAGACCATACTCAAAGTCAGTATCAATAAGGTTCTCTGGGTTAGAAACCCTCATCTTATGAACTGGATCTACAATAGATTCTCCAGGTTCGATTGTCGTTTCTTGTTCATCTAAGAGAATCTGAAGTTCATCAGAATCACTCATAGATGAAGTATTATAAACTAAAGTTATTGTGGTTTCATCTGCATCAGAATCATAAGTAACTGAGGTTACTCC
>WTJO01000247.1 GCA_011524805.1 Alphaproteobacteria bacterium | reverse complement strand
CACCAATACCGCACCATGACTGGTACATATCGGCTTTAGACGGCTAGCCAGTGCAACACGCTCCTCGGTTGAGGCATGCTTGTCACGAAGCTGCACCATAGTCGTGCCCCCCTTTGCTGCCGCATCAACTGTCTGTTCCACACCAAAGCGTGCGCATAAATGCGGATCAGTTATCAGATAAAGCGTCAATTTCGAGGGGTCTATTGCCATGCTATACGCTCACTCTGTGTCAACATCTGCGGTGTTGTGTTATGTAAAGCATCAAGGAACAGAGGCTGGAAACTGCCAGGGCCATTTGCCTGAGTTGCAGCCTTACTGCCTGCCTCGGCAAACAGCGCAAGCGCTGTTGCGGCAGCTTCCATTGGCGGCGCGACAGCCGCAAATCCGCCCATAAGACAGGTGAGCGAACAGCCCATTGCAGTGATAAGTGGCATCACAGGCGAGCCACCGGAAATGCGGGCAATCCGGCTGCCATCGGTTACAAAGTCAGTTTCGCCGGTGATAACCACAACCATATTATGTGCCTGTGCCAGCTTTATTGCGCCAGCTTCTGCTGCTTCGACAGGGTCTGTTGCATCAACACCTTTTGCTTCAGATGCCTGTCCGCCCAGCCCCATAATCTCAGAAGCATTGCCTCGCAGAATGGTTGGCTTGAGCGCAAGCAATTCCTGTGCGGCATTGGCGCGATAGGGAGTAGCAAAATGGGCAACAGGGTCAAGCACCCATGGCACAGATGCCTCATTTGCAGCAATAGCGGCCAGTTTCATGCCCTCAAACCATGCTGGCGAAATAGTGCCGATATTCACTGTCAGCCCGCCAACAATCTTTGCAAAGTCTGCTGTTTCTTCAGGCGTATGTATCATCGCAGGAGATGCACCTGCTGCCAGCACAACATTGGCAGAAATATTCATCGCAACGTAATTTGTAATACAATGCACAAGCGGGTTTTTGGCTCTTAGATCAGCTAGAATCTGGCTCACAATCATACTCTCCTTCACTGGCGCGAGCAGGAAATCTTATGATGGCCGTATTGAGAAAAGCCCACATCGGACTAACGGTATCGACTTCCTACGCCAGCATTATCTGGGTCAGGTTATAAGGGTCTGTCTCAGCCATAAACGGCACCCCTGTCATAATGCAAGTTAAACGATAATCAGCTGTTATTGTCAAGCCAGTCATTGCGCCAAATTCATATTGATAGCTCCAGCCCTGGCATATTTATCTGTTTCAATACCGGCGCCGATATATCCCTGTCTATAATTGCCATTCGCACAGCTGCCCAGAATGTTGTAAACAGGAAATCAGAATAATCACTTTCAGCTACTCTGGCGGCATCTGGGCAAGGATTATGGCAAAGGGAACATCATGCTGTGCGCCATCGCGCACCGATATTGGCGCCTCTGGCGATAGGGGATATGACGCATCTGCCACGCCTGTTCTGTCAGCACAGACGGCTGCGCACACAATCATGCCTGTTGCTGGCGGCAAAAGCTATCTTGGCACAGACAGCCCGATATTTGCAGTTGATGAAGAAGCACCTTTGCGCACCGCCCAGATAAAGCCATTCTGGATAGATGAGACCGCTGTCACAAATGCACGTTTTGCCCGCTTTGTCGAGGCAACAGGCTATCAGACAGAGGCTGAAACATTTGGCAATTCTTTCGTCTTTTTCGACTTTCTGGATGATAAGACAGATTATGGCAATGCGGTTGTGGGCGTGCCATGGTGGCGAATGATATCAGGGGCGTGCTGGCACAGGCCGGCAGGCAAAGAAAGCGGTATTTCTGCCCTGCCAGATCATCCTGTGGTGCATATCTCATGGCATGATGCGGTGGCCTTTGCCGACTGGGCAGGTGGCCGTCTGCCAACAGAGGCAGAATGGGAGCATGCGGCACGTGGCGGGTTTGGCGATGTTAGCTATCCGTGGGGAGATGATGCGCCTGATGATACAGGCTATTTCCCGTGCAATATCTGGCAGGGAGAATTTCCCAACCATAACAGCTCGGCAGACGGGTTTTTCGGGACAGCGCCTGCCCGCTCATTCCAGCCTAATGGATATGGTCTGTATAATAT
>WTJO01000229.1 GCA_011524805.1 Alphaproteobacteria bacterium | reverse complement strand
GAGTAGAATAGAAAACACAATAAAATCAGATAGATGAATAAGAAAAACCAGATTATTCCCATCGCCTGCACTAGCGCCGATTTGCTGGTGTGTCTGATTTTTGACAAGGAGACACTGTCATGGAAATGACACTGCGCCGACTTGGTATTGATAGTATAAAAGATGTGCTGAATGGCTTTACGCTGCCTGCCGGTATTCTTGTACTGATCGCTATGATGGTGCTGCCGCTTCCTGTATATTTGCTTGATACATTTTTTGTAACCAATATTTTATTATCGTTACTGATTTTGATGGTGGCACTTCATACTCACAGGCCACTTGAATTTTCCAGCTTCCCTGCCCTGCTATTGATCGCAACCGTGTTACGGCTGGGGCTTAATGTGGCCTCCACGCGGGTTATTCTTGGCGAAGGTCACACAGGCCCTGATGCGGCTGGCGAAGTGATTCAGGCTTTTGGCGAGTTTGTTATTGCCGGTAATTACGCAGTTGGTATTTTTGTCTTCATTATTCTGGTCATCATCAATCTGGTGGTGATTACCAAGGGCGCTGGCCGTGTTTCTGAAGTGTCTGCAAGATTTACACTTGATGCGATGCCCGGCAAGCAGATGGCGATTGATGCGGATCTGAATGCGGGCGTATTAAGCAATGATGAAGCCCGCGCAAAACGAGAAGAAATCACGCAGGAAGCAGATTTTTATGGCGCTATGGATGGTGCATCAAAATTTGTAAAAGGTGATGCGATTGCCGGTATTCTTATTCTGTCGATCAACATAGTTGGCGGGCTGATCATTGGTATCGCCCAGCATGATCTCAGCGTTGAAAATGCTGCCTCTTCCTATATTCTGCTGTCTATCGGTGATGGTCTGGTAGCACAGATACCGTCATTATTGCTGGCGATTGCAACAGCGATTATTGTAACACGTGTATCAACCACCCAGGATATGGCTGCCCATATTGGCGAGCAGGTTGGCATGTTCAGGGCGTGGCTGCCAGTTACCGGCGTGTTGTTGTTGCTGGGCTTTATTCCGGGCATGCCTAATCTGATGTTCCTGACAGCGGCTGCCATATCGGGCGCGCTGGCCTATTACATTAAAAGACAGGAATCTCAGGATAATAGCGCACAGGATCTGGCGCGTAATCCGGCCGCAGGCCCTGCTGCTGGCCAGCCAGCCGCCGCCGGCCAGCCAGATGGACAGGCAGGTGAGGCCCCTGACAGAATCGAACTTGCCGATATTACCGATAATTCGGCTGTATCTATCCAGCTTGGCTATGGCCTTATCGAAATGGTTGACGAGCAGACAGGCGGTCCGCTGATCAACAGAATTACAGGCGTCAGAAAACAGCTTTCGCGCAATCTGGGCTTTATTATTCCGGCTGTGCGTGTGCGTGATGATATGAGCCTTGAAGCCAATCAGTACCGTATCCGTATTGGCCAGACAATTGTCGGTGAAGATAAGGTATATCCGGAGAGAAAACTGGCCATTCCGGGCGATAGCTCAAGCCTGAAAATGCAGGGTATTGATGTAAAGGAACCTACCTTTGGCATTGATGCTGTCTGGATTGAAAGCCACAAACAGCCAGAGGCTGAAGCCAATAGCTATGTAGTTGTCGAGCCTGAAACTGTTCTGACCACCCATGTTAGCCATCTGATGAATAAATATGCGGGCGAGTTGCTGGGACAGGATGATGTTCAGCTATTGCTGGATAATCTGTCACAATCATCGCCCAGCCTTGTGCAGTCTGTTGTGCCAAAGCTGGTGCCACTTCATTCTCTGACAGGCATTTTGCGTGAATTGCTGGCAGAGCGCATGCCGATAAGCGATCTCCGCAGGATTCTGGAAACACTGGCAAATCTTGCTGGTAAGAACCTGTCTGTATCAGAGTCTGCAGAAGCTCTGCGCCCCGGCCTGTCAGGTCTGCTTATCCAGCAGATTGCCCCGCTTAGTCAGGCTCTGCCTGTGATCACACTCAGCTCCGAGCTTGAGCATATGCTGATTTCCATGGCGCGCCAGTCTGGCGAGGCCGGATTAATGCTGGATAACACCCTTACCGAAAAGATGATTAAATCGATCAATGC
>WTJO01000016.1 GCA_011524805.1 Alphaproteobacteria bacterium | reverse complement strand
TCTTCCACCCTTTATGTTGTTAATATGCTAAATGCCTGCTTTGCATAGACCATCAGCCGCTATTGCTATCTGTTAGCTTTTATCCAGCTCTTTTGCAGATTGAAGCTAATAATGACGGGTCGGACAGTTTATCTGGCTATCTGCATGAATACGCAGAATATCTGCTTTTGTCTTGCGTGCCCTGTCTGTATCGATACCGGCAAAGATAAATCTGTCTACAAGCTGCAATGCCCATTGATAATCTGCCTCTGCTCTAGCCATCTCAACAGCCTGCCATAGCGCATCTTCACCGCCAGCAAGCGCGATAAATTTCCGCGCCTCATCTTCAGGTGCCAGACTGCCAAGCGAAGTTGGGTTCCCGTCAAACCATCCCAGCGTGCCAACAAAATAGGCGCGAACAGAATGATCGACACGCCCGTAATATTCTCGCAAATGACGCTTTTCAGCCAGTTCAGGTGGTAATTTGACCCTATGTGCCAGCTGATCAATCGTCAGCCCTTCATCCATCCCATTCCGCGTTTCGGTAATCACATGGCGGATGGCATCACGATAATCAGATAATGATTCCTGAATGGCCGCAGCCCCGAAAACAGGTCTGGTATGGCCGGGGCCAAGCACTTCGGGCTGAAAGGCCATAAGCGTATCAAGGCTATCAGCCCATGTGTCAAAATCACGATAGGCTGTCCCTCTTATCGCATACAGATTTGGAAATGCATGATAAAAATTATCCCCGCAAATCAGCACCTTTTTTTCGGGATACCAGACCACAATATGATCAGGCGTCTCGCCCGGCACCAGTTTTAATTCCAGCTCAATATTACAAATCTTGAGAATTTCACCAGTATCGCCAATAAAGCGTGTTGGCGGCAGAGAACCTGCTCCCATCCCTTCAAGCGGCCTGTCACCGGGGCCTACCCCAATGCCGATTATTTCATCAGGATAGGACAGCCCAATACCGAATTGGCGCTTTGTTCTGGCCTGCATTGCTTTAACAGGCTGAGGATGAGACGATGCTACAAACAGCGAATCCTCTGAATAACGCTCACTAGCCAGAATATCTGGCGAGCCGCCTTCTGCAAATACAGACGCACCAGAAACCTGATCCCGATGCGAATGGGTAAGGATAATGGTATGTATTGGTAGCGACGATATTTCTCTAAACGCCGCCAGCACATTTTCGGCTGCCTTGGTAGTCTCGGAGGTGTCAATGATAATCAGCCCATCATCGCCGACAATCATAAACTGGTTGGATGCAGCAAAGCCGAATGCCATATAGACATTGTCAGCAAGCTGTATAATTTCCCGTTTGAAATATTCTGGATGTGCTTTTAATTCCGGATGCATATCAACCTCTACCCTGTCTGTCTGTTCTGTGATTATTTATTTGACCAGCCAAGATTTATTGGATGGGCTTTGCGCTGTTCGCTTTTTTCACCAACATGTTTGCCAGCATCCCAGCCAACAGGCTGTAAGACACGGTTGGCAAAATCGATTGATTCCTGATCTGTTACAGTTGCAATCGTATCATTCCAGCGGTTCAGATATCCTCCAGTAGCGATCACGGCCATAAGCTCAATAATCTGGATATTGGTAAAATGCTGGCGCAATTCTTCGATGATTTCAGGCGTTGTTGCATTTGGGGTTGCTCCTGCCGCAAGTGCAAGTCGAAGCGCCGCGCGCTCGGCATCTGTAAATAGCTCGGATTCCTCAAAGCTCCATAATGCCTGAATTTTCTCGTCGGCGACCCCTATCTGGTGCAGGTGAAACGCGCCATGGGACTGGCAATGGCGGCACCCGCTAGCCAGACTGGCCACGGTGAATACCAACTGTTTCAACTCACCTGATACTTCGCGTTCCGGAAAAACCAGCTTGATCATCTGGTTCCATGTCTCACGCAATTCAGGCCAGAGTTCCATCTCAAATTCTTGTCTGTTGGAGTAATCGCTCTTTGTCATATTATCCTCTTTCTTATCCCTCGGCTGTCGGCAGAGGCGCTCTGTCTACCGCGGCAATTTCAGCTTCAGCTAGTTTCTCAATTAGCATTGACTTAATGTCTGCATAATCTGGTTCATGCCATAGA
>WTJO01000067.1:6582-8732 GCA_011524805.1 Alphaproteobacteria bacterium | reverse complement strand
GTGAAAATGGGCGGCAATCATATCACCCGCGATATTGCCAAGATACTCAGCCTGAGCACGGCCGATGCTGAACGGGTGAAGGCGCTAGATGGCTCTGCTTTGCCCTCCTTGCGCCAGATACCGCTAACCCCGGCAAGCAGTTTTCCCGAACGGGGAGATAATTTTGCCCATGCCCAATTGCTTGCGCCACAGCCAGCCCCGCTTCGCTCGCATATCAGCGCAGAGCAACATCAGCTATTGCCGGGTATTATTATCGCGCGGCTGGAAGAAATTCTTGAATTAATAGATGCCAGATTAGCCCAGTCAGGCCTTGGTTCGCCCCGTCAGTACCATATCGCGGTTACAGGCGGTGGAAGCCAGCTTACCGGCCTTACTGATTTTCTGTCCGAATATTATGAAAAACCGGTGATGCTTAGCGCGCCTTCGGGAGCGAGCGGGCTGGATGGCCAGATAACAGGTGGCAGTTTTGCAGCCGCCATGGGCATGGCCGCCTTTATCGCCACTGACCAGAACAGGACACTGCCAGAATATAATATCACCACAGATTCGCCACGCGGATTAGCTCGGTTGGGGCGTTTTGGCAGGTGGCTCGATGCGCATCTGTAAAGGCAATGAAAGGAGATTGCAATGCAGCAGGTTTGTATATGGCCCTATCTGACAGGCCAGACAGGAACAGGTCTCTATCACTTGGAACGAAAAGTAATTTTGTCACAACTCATTCACATTACCACTGAAAACACATGGAGGAAATCATGACCATAAATCTTTCAGTACCCACCCAGACCACACATCAGCTTCAGCCAAGAATTACGGTTGTCGGTGTTGGTGGCGGCGGCTGTAATGCCGTCAATAATATGATCGATGCCGGTCTGCAAGGCGTTGATTTTCTGGTCGCCAACACAGATGGCCAGTCCCTGAAACATTCGAAAGCAGAACGAAAAGTCCAGCTAGGCGCGCAGCTTACCGGCGGACTTGGTGCAGGCTCAAAGCCTGAAATAGGTGAACATGCTGCACTGGAAAGTCTTGAGACTGTGATGTCCGAGCTTTCAGATTGCAATATGGTGTTCATCACTGCCGGCATGGGCGGCGGTACAGGCACGGGGGCGGCGCCCATTATTGCCAAGGCAACACGCGAGCAGGGCATCCTGACCGTAGGGGTTGTAACCAAACCATTCGAGTTTGAAGGCAAACGCCGAATGCAACAGGCCGAAGAAGGGGTAAGAGCGCTTCAGGAAGTGGTAGACACGCTGATTGTCATCCCTAATCAGAATCTGTTCACCCGCGCCAATGACCAGACACGCTTTACCGATGCGTTTGGCATGGCTGATACCGTGCTTCATCAGGGGGTAAGCGGTGTTACCGACCTGATTATCAAGCCGGGGCTGATTAATCTGGATTTTGCAGATATTAAATCAGTTATGCTTGAGATGGGCAAAGCCATGATGGGCACAGGCGAGGCATCAGGCGAAAAGCGTGCTCAGGAAGCCGCAGAAGCAGCGATTAATAATCCGCTTCTTGACCATAGCTCGATGCATGGCGCAAGTGCGCTTCTGATCAATATAACAGGTGGCATGGATATGACCCTGTTTGAAGTAGATGAAGCCGCAAACCGCGTTAAACAGGAAATTGACGAAGATGCAACCATTGTCTTTGGCACTGCGTTTGACGAGTCAATGGATGACATTATGCGGGTGTCTGTTGTCGCGACAGGCATTGATGCCGACAGGATGAAAATGCGGCCCGACCGCAATCTTCACACCCCTGTGATACCGGCTATGCAGCCGCATATAGCCGCATCAGCCCCTGCCCCCGACATGCCAATCGCAAGTCAGACAGCACCTCCTGTGATGGCTATGCAGGCAGAGGCAGCTGAAACTGCGCAATCTGCACCTACAGCAGATAACCTTGCCGGTAACCTGCAGGATACAGAGCAGGAACAAACCGGACTATCTGCCGAACAGCCAGAGCAGATGGATATTGTTGCTGTTGCAGAAGCACGGACACGGCAGGCACAGTCACGCATTGACGAAATTCAGGCTGATACAGACCATATGCCTGAACAGAGTGACGCAACAGAAGCCGGCCCATCTGCTGAGCAGATAGCCGCACCAGTTGCAGAACAGTCTGATGCAACAGAAGCTGAAGCTGAA
>WTJO01000067.1:0-6482 GCA_011524805.1 Alphaproteobacteria bacterium | reverse complement strand
GCAGATAGCCGCACCAGTTGCAGAACAGTCTGATGCAACAGAAGCTGAAGCTGAAACCCAAGCTGGAGCCGGGGCTGATAACACGATATATGCACAGCCAGATAGCCAGCCTGAACTGGTGCTTGGCAGCCACAATGAAGCTAGAATAATTAGAAATACAGGCTTCACACCACGCCCTGCACAGCCTATTTCAGATAGTCAGGCTGTACCTGAAACAGCACCTGTGCCTGCTGCCTCTCGGCCTAGCCTTATCAACCGCATTTCAAATCTGTGGACAGGCTCACCAGAGACATCATCAGGTGAGACATCTTCTCAGCCAGATGAAACAGCCTCACGCGAAGAGCCTGTGCTGAAACAGAGCGATGCCGTGCTGCCGCATGTTGAAGAGCCACCCATCATGGATTTGCCGAAGGTCGATATGGTGCAGACAAGCCTGCCCGTAGAACAGGCAAAGCCAGATACACATTCTGACGATGATGATGATATGGACATCCCCGCATTTCTTCGTCGTCAGGCCAATTAGGCGGAAAGACTGCCTAATTTCATTCCCAGGTGAGCTAAAAAGATGACCTGTATTTCCTCCCAAACTGCAGAGCTGGATCTCCAGCTCTGCTTCTTTTTTGAAGCTCACGACACGAAAAAGGACAAATCATTGGTATCTGCAACAATTTGTAACCAAAAGTGATTTGTATTTACGCCAGCACTTTACTAGCGTGAGATTGAGTTTTTAAAATTTCGTTAACCATCCGTCATTTTTGGCACAAATCCAGCAAGATATGCACTGAAGCAAAACAGGCATACAGAGATAACGTTAGTATATTGATTATGAATATTCATCCCCAGAAACAGAGAACGCTGAAACATGCTGTTGAAATTACCGGCATCGCGTTACATTCTGGTCGGTTCATTCATGCAGTTATCAACCCTGCCCCTGCGAATTACGGTATTGTGTTTGAGCGGATTGACGTATCTGGATGTGACCGGATTGTGCCTGCGACGATTGATAATGCTGTCCAGAACGAGCTATGCACCCGTATTGAAAATAAAGACGGGGTGAAGGTTCAGACGATTGAGCATTTCATGGCCGCCTTTCACGGGCTGAATATTGACAATCTGCATATTGAGATTGATGGTTCCGAAATGCCTATTCTGGACGGTAGCTCGCAACAGATAACAGACCGTCTGAACGCTGTCGGCATTATTGAACAGGATGATTTCAAGCAGGTGCTGGTCCTTACCGAAGAAATTGAATATCAGGATGATTCCGGCGTAATCATGCGGCTAACACCAAGTGATATGCTTGAAATGGATATTACCATTGATTTCGATGACGCTGCCATTGGCACACAGAGATGTACCTATATTCATGAACAGGACGGTTTTGACGATAATCTTGCCAATGCGCGTACTTTCTGTCTGTTGCGCGATGTTGAACAGATCAGACGCTCCGGCATGGGTCAGGGTGGCTCGCTCGACAATGCTGTGGTAGTAGATGATGGCAAGATTCTTAACCCGACCGGCCTACGTGGTGACGATGAATTTGTGCGCCACAAGACATTAGACTGTCTTGGTGATCTATACCTCCTAGGTATGACCATGAAAGCCAAGCTGGTTGCCAGCCGTCCGGGGCATGCCGCCAGCACAGCCCTGCTGAAATTGCTGAAAAGCAGACCAGAGGCATTTGAAGTTGTAAAAGGCAACAGCCCTGTTGCCCTGACACCGTCATGGTCAATGCCTGACGCGGCCGTTGCCTCTCCGTCTCAATAGACAGTTTCCATTATGTTTATCTCTGCTAACAGTGACAGGCCAAAGCCTGTTACGGGACGAAATTGCGGCGCTATCATGTGTCTATAATGGTTCTGGGCAATTATTGGCTGTTTTGTATATTGAGAAGCCCTCATGCTTTGTGCTATCACCAAAGAATACAGGTCTATGTTAACTTCGGCGTTGACACTAGCTTCAGGTTAAAGAGCATTGTCTAATAGAGGAAGGCCAGCAACCATCATGAAATCTGCATTTAATATTGTTGGATTAGCAATGGGCTGGTCAAAATTATGGTTCGCGCCCCTATCGATTATGGCGCTGTTATCTGCCTGTTCTGGCAGCGAAGAAGAAGCCCAGATTGAACAGCCTGTGGACGAGCTGTATAATCTTGCGCTAGATACGGCGCTATCAGGTGATACCAAAGCCGCCGCACCGCTATTTGAGGAGGTCGAAAGACAGCACCCCTATTCTATCTGGGCTGTGCGTGCCCAGATTATGGCGGCATGGTCATTTTATAATGATAATGACTATCCTCAGGCTGTTGCCACACTCAACAGGTTTATTGAGCTATATCCGGCAGATCCACTCACAGAATATGCCTATTATCTGCAAGCGCTGTGTTATTATGAACAGATTGTCGATGTCGAACGTGACGCTGATATGACCTATCGCGCGCTTGATGCGTTTGAAGAATTGCTTCGCCGCTATCCCGAAAGCCAATATGCGCGTGACAGCAAGCTGAAGGCCGATCTGGCGCGCTCGCAACTGGCTGGTAAGGAAATGGCCGTAGGACGTTTCTACCTCAAAGAAGGGCATATTAATGCCGCAATCAAACGCTTTGCTACAGTCGTCAAAGAATATGACCAGACCAATCAGGTGCCAGAGGCACTTTACCGGATGGTTGAATCCTATCTATCGCTTGGTCTGACAGATGAGGCAGATCGGGTTGCACAGGTCGCCAATTATAATTTCCCTGACTCCTACTGGACAGAACAGGTTAATCTGGTTGTAGAAAACCCCGGCAGAGCGGGGCCAAGAGGGCTGATAGGCTCAATCGCTGACAGAGCCCTGTCTTTGTTCTAGTCTGCCGATGACATTGAACGCGCTATGCTGACACAGCTAACAATTAAAAATATCGTGCTTATTGACAGCCTGCAGCTTAATTTTGACGGCGGGCTGACAGTGCTAACCGGCGAAACAGGCGCAGGCAAATCAATCCTGCTAGATGCGCTTGGACTAGCACTGGGCGCGCGGGCAGATTTCGGGCTTATCCGCAAGGATGAGGACAGCGCATCTGTCACAGCCTGTTTTGCTGTATCTGCTAATGCGCCGTTCTGGCAGCATCTTGAACATGCATCAATATTGCCATGTGACGAGCTGATACTGCGCCGCAATCTGAAATCAGATGGCAGGTCGCAAGCCTATCTAAATGACGAGCCTGTATCCTTGTCTCTGTTGCGCCAGATTGGAGACGAGCTTATCGAAATACAGGGGCAGTTTGAGGGGCGAGGCCTGCTGGATGTCTCAGGCTATCTGCCGCTAATTGACAGGGCATGCCAGCACCCTGACAGGCTTGTGGCATTATCAGAGGCTTGGCAAAGCTGGCAGGATGCCTCAGATGCGTTTGATGCATTACAGCTGAAAATTCAGCAATCACGTGAAGAAGAAGACTGGCTGAGAGATGCGATAGAACAACTTGATGTGCTTGCCCCGCAGCCAGATGAGGAAAGCGCACTGGTCTCCGAACGCGCGCTTCATGCTCATGCCGCAAAATTGTCAGAAGCGCTGATGCAGGCAACTGTCATGCTGGCAGATGATGAAGGTGCAGAAGCGCTTGCCGGCCGTGCAGAACGTATTCTGGAAAGCCATCTTGATGTTGCAGGCGAAAGGCTGTCCCCTGCCCTTGAGGCTATTCAGCGTGCCAGAATGGAGTTGCAGGAAGCAGATAGCCAAATGCGCGCCATTGCCGATACGCTGGATGGTGATCCTGCACGACTTGGCCAGATAGATGACAGGCTGTTTGAATTGCGCGCACAGGCACGCAAACATAAAACTGATGCAGACAGGCTTGCAGACACCCATATTTCACTGGCAGAACAGCTATCGCAGATAGATGACAGCGCCTCGTTACTGTCAGAATATGCGCGTGATCTGGAAGATAAATTCGATGCCTATAAACAGCTTGCCTCTGTCATCTCTGAACGGCGCCATAGCGCTGCCCACGCACTGGATAGGGCGGTGATGGCAGAATTGCCACCGCTGAAACTTGAAGCGGCCTCATTCAGAACAGATATCACCCTGCTGGAAGAGGCCAGATGGTCTGTGTCCGGCTTCGACAGGATACGCTTTGCCGCCAGAACCAATCCGGGCATGGCAGAAGACAAGATAGACAAAATCGCATCGGGGGGCGAGCTTGCGCGCTTTCTGCTGGCACTGAAGGTAGCGCTATCTGAAAATGAGCCGGCAAAAACACTCATTTTTGACGAGGTTGATTCAGGTGTTGGTGGAGCGGTCGCCGCGGCAGTTGGCGCAAGGCTGGCACGGCTGGGTCGGGCGATGCAGACACTTGTGATTACCCATTCACCACAGGTTGCCGCCGCCGCAGATCATCATTTTCACATTGCAAAGACAAATCTGGACGAGATGACCATCAGCAGAACTGTCCAGCTGGACAGACAGGAGCGGATAGAAGAAATTGCCCGCATGCTGTCTGGTGATCAGATAACAGAACAGGCCAGAGCGGCGGCGGTCGCGCTGATAGGCGGGCAGTAGCAGATGAGCAGGCTTAAAACAGCAGATGATTTTATTTCACCCACAGCCGCGCCTACGCTAGCGCAGGCCGAAGCCGCAGAGATATTGTCAGAACTGTCTGCGCTTATCGGCCAGTATGACAGGCTATATTATAGCGCAGAGGCCTCTGAAGAGGCTGTGCTGCCAGATGCCGAATATGACAGGCTGGTGCATCTGAACAAAGCGATTGAGGCTGCCTTTCCTGCGCTTGTCCTGTCAGACAGCCCCTCACAGCGTGTTGGCTCAGCGCCTGCCGAACAGTTTGACAAAATTGAACATGCCCTGCCTATGCTGTCGCTGGACAATGCCTTTTCAGCCACAGATGTTGCCGAGTTTGACAAGAAAATCAGACGCTTTCTGGCACTTTCAGACGCTAACGAAATTGCCTATACTGCAGAGCCTAAAATCGATGGGCTATCTTTGAGCCTGCGATATGAGAATGGCCGGCTGGTATCCGGCGCAACACGGGGTGATGGCGCCATAGGCGAAGATATTACCGCCAATGTAAAAACCATTGCCGATATCCCCCATCACCTGCCCGAAACCGTGAACGGCACCATGCTGTCAGGTACTGTGATAGAGATCAGGGGCGAGGTCTATATGGCGCGCTCTGATTTTGAAACCCTGAATGCAGAACAGGCAGAGACAGGCGGCAAGCTATTTGCCAATCCGCGCAATGCGGCGGCAGGCTCGCTACGTCAGAAAGACCCCGAGATTACAAAGGCGCGTCCTTTGCGCTTTTTTGCCTACTCGCCCGGTTTTATGTCAAATGACATTGTTGCTAGCCATTCAGCATTTCTTGCATTTGCGAAAGCATGTGGCTTTAGTGTCAACAGCCTGTCAAAAAAGTGCCCTGCAATAGATGAGCTGATAGACCAGTATGATGAGATAGCCCGTCTTCGCCCTGAACTTGATTATGAGATTGACGGGGTTGTCTATAAGGTTGACCGATATGACTATCAGCAACGCCTTGGACAGGTTAGCCGCGCACCGCGCTGGGCGATTGCCCATAAATTCCCTGCTGAACAGGCCATCACCCGACTGGAAGCTATTGATATTCAGGTTGGCCGCACAGGTGCATTAACCCCTGTAGCGCGGCTTCAGCCTGTAAAAGTAGGCGGGGTGACAGTATCAAACGCCACCTTGCATAATGAGGATGAGATAAAGCGCAAAGATATCCGGATTGGTGATCAGGTTGTTCTGCAACGTGCAGGTGATGTGATACCACAGATTGTGCGCCCAATAGCAGAGGCGCGGGATGGTACCGAAAAAGATTTTACCTTTCCTGATAGCTGCCCTGTATGTAGCCGTCCTGCCATCCGGCCTGAGGGCGAGGCGGTAAGACGATGCACAGGCGGCTTTTCATGCGAAGCACAGGCAGTTGAACGGTTGAAACATTTCGTCTCCAGAAATGCCTTTGATATTGACGGGCTTGGGGACAGGCAGATTGAACAATTCTACCAGCTAGGCTGGGTGAAGCGGCCATCTGATATTTTCAGGCTTGCAGAAAAAAGAGACCAGATTGCCGGCCTGTCGGGGATGGGCGATAAATCAGCAGATAATCTGGTTGCCGCTATTACCCAGCGCCAAAACATTGAGCTAGCACGCTTTATCTTTGCACTTGGCATCAGACAGATTGGCGAAGCAACCGCCCGTCTGCTTGCCTTTCAATATCCTGATATTCCGGCTTTGCTTAGCCTTGGCCGTGAGGCAAAAGACAAAGATAGCGAAGCCTATCTTGAGCTTACCGCCATAGACCAGATAGGCGAGCTGGTCGCATCAGATTTGCTGGGGTTTCTGGCAGATGAAGATAATATCAATGAGCTGGAAGAACTTGACAGATTACTCAGCCTTGAAGCGCCAGAAGCCCCGCAACAAGATAGCCCGCTTTCTGGCAAAACCATTGTCTTTACAGGCACATTACAGAC
>WTJO01000095.1 GCA_011524805.1 Alphaproteobacteria bacterium | reverse complement strand
TTGCGCTATTATCCCGCACAAAAACGACATGAATTTTTGATTCTTAAGGAAAGCTCATCATGATTTATAAAATTCTGGAAACAGACAAATGTTCGGACAAAACCAGAATGCTTGCCTATTTTGCCGAAAAAGATGCCGCCTATAGAAGATGGCGCGAAATTGCTTGGCAACATGTAGATGATGCGCATCTCTGGCACAGGCTGGTTTCTGAAGATGTTCATCCTGAAAATACCAATCATGATGATGGAGATCATAATCACAAAGCTGCCTAGGCTTGATAATGGCTGGCCGAACCGCATATCATAAGTCAGTGGTATCCGCGCTAACACCAGATAAAGTTGGTTTTCGCCTGTGCGGGTGGACGGCTTTCTATGAATGGAAGAGATATGAGCTTATTTGATTTATTTACCGCCGGTGCTGATGACGCGATTGCAATTACAGCCCCCGGCCGGTCTGCCCTTACCTATTCAGGCCTGCGCGCCCAGATAGAGCGCACCGGTGCCGAACTGGCAGGGCTGGGTCTTGCTGCATCGGACAGGGTGGCGATTATTCTACCAAACGGGCCTGAAATGGCTGTCAGTTTTGTATCTGTCGCCAGCTATATGTCGGCAGCGCCGCTCAACCCGAATTATAAAAAAGCTGAATATCTTTTTTATCTCGAGGACTTGAAACCGAAGTTGGTAGTTGTTGCCGATGGCAGTGACAATCCTGTCATTGAGGCAGCAAAAGAGCTGAATATCCCAATTGCTGCGCTGCGCGTTGATGCGGGCATGGCCGCCGGCTGTTTCAGCCTATCAGATAGGCAGGCAGATATATCACCTGCAGGACCTGATAATGAAGCGCTGGTACTGCATACATCAGGTACCACATCACGCCCCAAAGTTGTCCCGCTACTGCAACGCAATATCATCGCCTCTGCCAGAAATATTTCATCGTCGCTAGAATTGAGTCCAGCCGATCACTGTATGAATATTATGCCGCTATTTCATATTCATGGGCTGATTGCGGTGCTATCTGCATCACTTAGCAAAGGCGCTTCTATTTGCTGTTCATCAGGCTTTAATGCCATAGGCTTTCTTGAGCTTGCCCGCTCCGAGCTGATAAGCTGGTATTCAGGTGTGCCGACCATGCATCAGGCAATATTGCTTAGGGCAAAACGCAACCAGCAGGCAGCGAAGGCGCTGAAGCTACGGTTTATCAGATCATCATCTGCGTCCCTGCCGCCAGCTGTTTTTGACGAGCTGGTCGCTGCTTTTGACTGTCCCGTTATCGAAGCCTATGGGATGACAGAAGCCGCACATCAGATGACCTCAAATCCGCTTGAGGCTGGCATGCAAAAAGCAGGTCATGTCGGGATTATTACCTCCCCAGAGGTCTGCATCATGGATGAAGATGGCCAGATTCTGCCGCAAGGTGGCGAGGGTGAGGTTTGTATCAAAGGCGATAATGTCACGCCCGGTTATGAAAATAACGAGGCGGCAAATGCCGCCAGTTTTACAGATGGCTGGTTCAGAACAGGCGATCAGGGGCTGTTTGATGAAGATGGCTATCTGAAAATCACGGGCAGGCTGAAGGAAATTATCAATAAGGGTGGCGAGAAAATCTCGCCTCTGGAAGTTGATAATGTGCTGATGGAACATCCTGCCATTCAGCAGGTGGTTAGCTTTGCTGTTCAGGACAAGATGCTTGGTGAAGAGATCGCTGCCGCGATTGTGCTTGCCGATGGTGCATCTTTGAGTGAGGCTGAGCTGAAAGCGTATGCACAGCAATATCTGGCAAAATTCAAAATCCCGAAAATCATCACCTTTGTAGATGAAATTCCGAAAGGCGCGACAGGCAAGCTCCAGCGCATCGGGCTTGCTGAAAAGCTGGGGTTGTAACACCATCTGTTGCTCCTCACCTGAATAATGGCTGGCTGGTAAGAATAAAATAACCAAGTGAGACTATCCTATGACCAGAATATGTATATTTGGTGCTGGTGCGATTGGCGGTTATATGGCCGCTGCGCTAGATAAGGCAGGGGCAGATGTATCACTTGTCGCCAGAGGACCGCATCTTCAGGCTATCCGTCAATCAGGGCTGAGATGTGAGATTGATGGCAAGATAAGTAT
>WTJO01000086.1 GCA_011524805.1 Alphaproteobacteria bacterium | reverse complement strand
AAGGTAAGCACATACCCTACCAGCCTGCCTTCAACTGTTTCTTTGGTGATCTGGACAAGTACAATGATGCGCCTGCCCTGCGAGGATAGTTCAATCTGGCTTTTTACAGCATCTTTTGATTTGCCTACGGCATGAATATCTTTGAGCAATACGGCAAATTCAGGCACGGCATCTGATAATTTTTTGCCAAATAAAGATTGCTGCGATGTCTTCAAAATATCACAAGCTGCCCCGTTAGGCAGGGTGATCTTGGTGTTTCTGTCCATACCAATCACACCAGATGATACACCACCCAGAACAGCTTCGGTAAATTCCCGTCTGGCATCAAGCTGATGATTGGCCTGAACAAGCTGTTCACGCGACGAAGATAGCTCGTCCAACATTCTGTTAAAGCTGGTGCCCAGTCTGGAAATTTCGTCTACATCATCATTTTCTTCAACCCGCGTGCGCCAGTTCCCTGCCCTCACCTCGTCAGCCGCCGAGATAACACGCACAAGCGGATTAACAATCGAATTGGCAAGATTAAGCCCAAGCCATAAGGATGACAGCACCATCAAAATGGCCACAACCGAAAACATCACGGCAAAGCTTAGCTGAAGATCAAACTGCCTGATAGATAATGACTGGTAATCTTCAGCAGCAATTCGGGTGCGGTCAATCGCGGCAAGCACATCTTCATCAATATATCTGCCAACCAGCAAATACGCATCAACAAAGGAATTTAGCTTAATCAGCGCCTGAATTTTATTGCTTTCAGGCGAATTTATCTGCACCACATCACCGGAACGCGCCTGTTCTATGAGAGTATCGTCAATGGTTGTAAAGGTAATCGCAAAGGCAAAACGGGATTTTGCAAGCACCTGACCTGTGCCGTCAATAATCACACTTTCCGACAGGTTGCGAAGCACGGTCTGGTTAGAAACATATTCATTCAGCCTCTGGCGAGAACTTAGCAGGCGTGGTGCCTCACGGTTAATATCATTGGCCATAATCAGAAGCTGGGCGCTCACAGAGCCTGCATGCTCATTATAATAAGAATTGGCGATATCTACAGATTCTGAGACAGCCGTAGAAATTCTGTCGGCAAACCAGCCCCGCAAGGACTGGTCAAGAATGGATACAGCAAATAGTGCGACCAGAATTGAGGGAATGGCGCCAATGCCCGCAAACAGAATTGCAAGCCGCAAATGCAATTGCGCACCTGCCTGTTTTGCCTTGCGTTCCCGCCATATCCTGAACAGGCGCCCGCCTACCAGATATAGCATTATCCCCATAATCAGCAACGCCGCAAATAGCGCCAGCATAATCAGTTCGGAATTGATAGACACATCTTTGACACGGGCCAGTGCCAGATAAATTGACCCCCCAAGCCCAAATGACAGAAACAGCACAAAATAGGCAAATATATTTCGATAGATAAATGGCGTTTTGGCAGGGATAACCTGTTTTTCAACAGGTTTGACCTCTGACTTCATCGCTGTTTTGTTCATAGCCATATCTCTGATGTTACCCGAATTTCCCATCCTGATGGCGATAATCTGCCCGCTTTGATGAAAGTTTTAACTCTCTAATCTTTTTGCGCAAGGTGTTTCGGTTCAATCCCAGTATCTCGGCAGCCTTAATCTGGTTGCCTTTGGTAAATCGCAAGGTGCTGGTCAGAAGCGGACGTTCAATTTCGTGCAGAATACGCTGATATAAATCAGGTGCCGGCATATCCCCGCCAAGCGAATTGAAATATTTATCCAGATGATATTGCACATCACCTGATAGCTGGCGATTAGGCTGGTGCAGATTTATCATTTGCGCATTTCTGATTTCACCATCAATTGTTTCAGCTGAAATCACATCACCTTTTGTTATTTCATGTGATTTCTGAATTATTTCCTGTAATTCCTTGATATTAAACGGCCAATGATGATTTTGAAGGATTGAAAAACAATCTGGTGACAATAATTTCGAAGTTGATTTATGGGCATTTTCAGCTTCACAAAAATGCTGTGCCAGCGTGTTAATATCCTGTTTTCTGTCACGCAAGGCAGGGATGCGTAAGGACGAAACGGACAGCATTTCATACAAATCTTCCCTGAATAGCCCCTGCTCGACCATCAGCTTCAGATTTGTTGCAGTGCCGATAAATAGCCGCTTTGGCGGCATGAATAGCTGTCCGTTAGTAAAGGCAAGCATCTGCACCAGACTGGTCTGTGCGTCTGGGATCAGAAATTCAATGCCATTGATGAATAATGCCTTTTCAGCTGCCCTATCCAGAATGCCCTTGGCACTGAACAGGGTTTCAAACTGTGTATCGGGATCAATTTTAGACAGATCAACATCAACCAGTGCCAGAGAGCCAAGCCCGCTCATTTCCAGCATGGTATGCGCAATATCAAGCTTGTTTGTGCCCTGCTCTGCCTGAATTAGCACAGCAGAATTCTGGGCGACATAGCGTGTCATCATCTTGAAGGTAAGCTGCATCGCAGGCGATTTACCCATCAAAGAGGGTGAGATAGAGGATGGCGTGACCGCAATTTGCGACTGTATCTCTGGCCGCCCACCCACCGTAAGGGCACGTTCGACAGTTGCCAGCAAAGCCTTTAGCTCAAACGGCTTTGGCAGATAGTCAAACACTTCATTTTGCTGGGTTTTAATCGCTGTCAGCAAATTTGCCCGCGCGCTCATCATGATGATGGTCATGTCCGGATATTTATCCTGAATGCGCGGCAGTAATTCCAGCGCGTCACCGTCTGGAAAGCCAATATCGGTAACCAGCAATTCTGCTGTACCTGCCTGCAACAAATCCCACATAGAGGCAATGGTAGAGGCAGCCATAACCTGATAGCCCTGCTTGCTAAGCGCATGGACTATCACCATCCGCACGGAACGGTCATCATCAGCAACAATAATCTGGGGCGGTTTTGTCATCCATGCCCCCCTATACCGGCGCTGTTATCAGACAGGCTGGTATCGTTTATATCGTCACTTAATGGCAGATTGATAACAAAACAGCTTCCAGCAGGAACCTGACGAAGTGCAACCGCACCGCCATGATCCGAAATGATAGAGGCAACCATTGCCAGTCCTAGTCCCGAGCCTTGTATTTTTGTAGATATGAATGGCTCAAAAATATGGGCTGCTACCTCGTCTGAAATACCACTGCCATTATCTTCAATCTCGATCTGAAGCGGCAGATGCACCAGCTTTCTGGTGGCTGACTGTGCCATATATCGTGCCAGATTATATGAAGTTCTGATAGTCAGGCGGCCTGTTTTGTCTGTTGCCTCGGAAGCATTTTTGAACAAATTCAGAAAACATTGTACCAGCAATTCCCGGTCTGCATCCAGCACTGGCAGAGACGGGTCATAATTGCGCTCAATACTTAGATGCCTGCCAAATGAGGCACTGGTGATACGCACTGTATGGTCTAGCACCTCGTGAATATTGACCTTGTCCAGAGATAGAGGTGCATCAACCGAAAATGTATCAATACGGTTTAACAGCGAGGTTATACGGTCTGCCTCGGTAACAATCATCTCGCTTAGCTCATGGCTTTGTTCTGGCAATTCCATCTGTAATAGCTGTGCCGCACCCTTGATACCTGCTAGCGGATTTTTAATTTCATGAGACAGAAGCGCCGTCATTTTAGACATGGATAATGCTGCGCCCTTAAACTGGTTCATATCTTCAAATTGCCTGAAGCTGGTCTGCTCATGAATGGTGATAATCAGCTCTATAACACCGCCATCTGCGCCTGTAACTGGCACCAGATGGACATCTCCGCGTCTGGCGCCTACTCTGGGGCTGTAAAATGACACAGATGCATCACTGACAGAACGTCCTGAAGAGAGCGACCTGTCAATCAGCGAGAAAATCGGACTATCCGGTGCAAAAAAAACATTAAGGTTACTGCCGACAAGCATGGTGCGCGAGCTATCTAAAAATGTCTCTGCGGCATGATTAAGCCAGACAAAGCTGGCATCAGCAGTTATTGCCAGTACCGGAAACGGCAATAAATCAAGCATATCCCTATTTTGGTTATCTGCCAGAACTGCACCTGATATTTTTGTCTGTCCGGCTATCATGCAGCCACATCCGCATCACTGAAATAATCATGTAGGGCAGCAAAAATCTGCCCCACTTGATCTGCGCGCATCATTAGCGTTCTTAGCTGTTCCGAGCGTGGCAGATAATCACAATAGCTGGCCAGATGCTTCCGTGCCAGCTTCAGCCCTCTGCTGCCATACTGTGTCATCATCTCGTCCAGATGGGTGACAATATATTCGTGTCTAAGCGCAGAATCAGGCAACTGGAAGGTTTTATCACCAGCCATATCAGCCTCAATTGCGCCAAGAAGCCATGGTTGCCCCTGAGCAGCGCGGCCTACCATAATACCCGCCGCCCCTGATTGTGATAACGCCTTTTCTGCATCTTGTGCATTGCAAATATCGCCATTAATCAGCACTGGCAGACAGAGTGACGAGACAGCTTCTGCTGCCAGATGCCAGCGCGCAGCCCCTTTATACATCTGCGCCCGCGTTCGCGCATGGATAGTGACCATACACAGACCTGCCTGCTCTGCTATTGTGGCTATCTCGGCGGCGTTCATGTGATGCTCATCTACTCCAAGGCGCATTTTCACACTGACAGGACAGCGCACAGCCTGTCTGACAGCTGAAAATATCTGACCCGCACGTTCAGGTTCTGCCATTAGCGCCGAGCCAGCCATCCTGCCTGTCACCTTCTTTGCAGGACAGCCAAGATTAATATCTATCATCGAGGCGCCAAGCTGTTCAGCCATTTTTGCCGCCTCTGCCATTATGGCAGGGTCATGACCGGCTAGCTGGATAGATAGCGGTGCCTCTTCTTCGGCTGAAAAGCGCATTTTTGCCAGCTCTGGTGCAATCTGTGATAATACTGCATGGCTGGCAATCATTTCAGAGACAACCAGCCCGCCACCTGCCCGCCTTACAGCACGCCTGAACGGCCTGTCTGTAATGCCGGACATAGGCGCAAGCACACTATCTGGAAGCGCAGGCGCATCAGGCAAAATCTGACGAAATATCTGACCCATAATGGTTAAATTTATAGCAATTATTCCTGTTAGCCCAAATTATAGGCAATTTTTGCCAAAAAATACAATCTTGATTTCCCTATCTGCCCTGATAATCGGCAAGAAATCACCACATCTATGGATTTTCGGTGAAAATTTGACTATCACAGTAACATAATACTGCATAGATAAGGGCGCGGTTATGCCAGCCTGACGCTATGCATATACCAACCCCAAGCCTGAAAGCACCATCATTGACCAGCCCCTCTCACATGGACATTATTTTGCTTGCTGCCGGCAATAGCACGCGGTTTCAGAACTCCCTGCCCTCAGGCCAGAAACGGCAGAAAAAGCAATTTGTGCGCATTTCAGGACGTAGCCTGATTGCCCTGTGTGTTGATAATCTGGCAAGTTGTGATGTTATCAACAAGATTATGCTGGTGCTGCCAGCCGCGATAGATGATGACGAAATGGCAGAAATCGACAGGCTTGTTCTGCGTTATCCGAACAGGCTGTTCACAACCATCGGCGGGAATGAGCGGCCGGATTCTGTCAAAAACGGCCTTGATGCGCTTGAGCAGCTTACCGATATCAGCGACTTTGTGGCTATCCATGATTGCGCCCGCCCCTTTGTGACTGAAGAGATATTGCAACGCCTGTTTGATGCACTTGCCAGCAAGCCAGATAGTGGCGTTCTGCCTGTGCTTGAGATTGCCGATACAGTCAAAAAACAGGATGATAGCGGCATCACCACCATTGACAGGCGCCAGCTATACCGTGCCCAGACTCCGCAATGTTTTCTCAGGCGCGAATATCGCCGGGCACTGGCCGAAGCAGAACAGGCAGACAATCTGTCAGCAATGACAGATGATTGCAGCCTGTATGAGCGGACAGGCAGAGATATTACAGCTGTTCAGGGTGACAGGGGGCTAGAAAAAATTACCACAGCCCATGATCTGGCCGCTCTGTCCTATCTCAAAATCCATCAGGAGCAGATGATGTGGGAATATGCCACCGGCACAGGGTATGATGTGCATAAATTTGACCCTAACGCAGACACACCGCTGATCATTTGCGGTATCGAAACAGACCATGATTGCGGGGTTGATGCCCATTCAGATGGTGATGTCGGGCTTCATGCACTATGTGATGCGATTTGCGGGGCGATGGCAGATGGTGATATTGGCAGCCACTTTCCGCCAAGCGATGACAGATGGAAAGACACATCCTCTGACCATTTCTTGCGTTATATTATAGATAGAGTTAAAGCCGCCTCTGCCGAGCTGGTTCAGCTTGACGTTACCATTATTTGCGAGCGCCCTAAAATTGGCCCCTATCGAGACCAGATGCGCGGCCGTATCGCAGAGATATGCGAGATTGACATCCGCCGTGTATCTGTAAAAGCGACTACATCAGAACAGCTAGGATTTACAGGCAGAAAAGAAGGTATTGCGGCAATGGCCTCTGCTTCTGTCAGACGTCCTGCTCTGTCATATACCGAAGGATAGATGATGAATAGCCTATTATGCCAGATAGCCACCCTTGGGCCTATTGGCCGCAAATTGCCAGCCCCCGGCACTGTCGGCTCTCTGGTTGCGCTTATCATCGGATATTTTATCTATCAGCAGGGCTATCTGGCCATGCTGTCTGCCACGGTTGCAACAGTGGTCATCGGGGTGATGGCAGCAGATGCCTACGAGAATATGTCTGGCAAAAAAGATAGCTCTGAGATTATCATTGACGAGGTAGCTGGCCAGTTTGCGGTGCTGTTATGTATTCCTAAATTTGCCAGCCAACCGCTAATCTGGTTTGGTCTGGCATTTATCCTGTTTAGATTTTTTGATATTCTGAAAATCTGGCCTATCAACAAAGCAGAGCAGATAAATGGTGGAGTTGGCGTGATGGCAGATGATATTGTCGCTGCCTCCTGGGCAGGGATTTGCCTGCTTGGTATTTTTGTGCTGCTAAGCCCGTATCTGGCAGGCTAGGCAGATATGGACAGGCAGGCAGAACAGATAATCACTCTGGCAAAAGCTAAACGCTGTATGCTTCGCACAGTTGAATCATGCACGGGCGGGCTGGTATTTTCGCGCCTTACATCCATTTCAGGTGCCTCTGCCGTGCTAGATAGGGGATTTCTGACCTATAGCAATCAGGCAAAACAGGACATGGTCGGCGTATCACCAGACACGCTGGCACGCTATGGCGCGGTATCTGAACAGACAGCCACCGAGATGGCGATAGGTGCGGTGCGTACAGCACAGCCTCTGGTAGCCGCTATCTCAATCACCGGAATTGCAGGTCCTGATGGCGGCACAAAAGACAAGCCTGTTGGTCTTGTGCATATAGCATGTGCTATCCTTCGGCATCAGAACGCCCTGCCTGACAGTATCGCAAGATATGAGGTTTTCGATGGCGACAGACAGGCCATAAGAGAAGCGGCAGGCAATAAGGCTCTCGGTCTGCTGGCAGAACAGCTTGAACAGCTATAGCCGTATCAGCATATCTGGCTATCCGAGTTTCGGAGTATAGAGCGCATGGGCACGGGCTTCAAAAGCAGCTACCATCCGCTTCACAGCCTCGGTAAACAGGCTTTCAATAACAGATTGCAAAAGCCGTGAGTTAAATTCAAAATCAACATAGAAATCAATAATACAGCCGCCATCTGCTTCAATAAATACCCATTTATTTTTGAGATATTTGAACGGGCCTTCTGCATATTCTACCTCTATTTCCAGCCTTTCCCTGTCCAGCGCGACATATGAGGTAAAACTCTCTCTGAACATCCGAAATCCGATAATCAGGTCAGCTGTCAGATTATCTTCGGACTGTGAACGAATTCTGGCGGCAATACACCATGGCAAAAAGGCAGGATACTGGCGCACATCAGCAACCAGATCGTAAAATCTGTTCTGGTGTGAAAGGCACAAATCGTTTTTCGGCATGCGTTGTCATGTCAGGGTGATAGCATAAGCGGCCATGCTGTAACAGCCCCCTATTTACCAGCATGCGGGAGCGTATTATCAGCCGCTAGGCCAGAGCGCGTTCACGTGCTTCACGAAGCGCCGCAAAATCTGCATCAGCATGATAGGATGAACGTGTCAGGGGCGTAGACGCCATCATCAGAAAGCCTTTTTGCGTGCCGGCATCTGCATAGGCTGAGAATTGCTCAGGCGTAACAAACCGCTCTACAGCCGCATGTTTGGGGGTGGGCTGCAGATACTGGCCAATTGTCATAAAATCAACGTCAGCGGCGCGCAAATCATCCATGATGCTATAGACATCCTCGTCTGTTTCGCCGAGACCAACCATAATACCTGATTTGGTAAAGATAGACGGGTCAGCCCGCTTTACATCCGCCAGTATGTTCAAAGAATGTTCATATCTGGCACCGGGGCGGATAGCACGATATAGCCTGCCAACGGTTTCCATATTATGATTGAAAACATCAGGTTTTGCCTCAACAATTATATCTATTGCATTGTCTTTTCTTAAAAAATCTGGTGTTAATATTTCTATTGTTGTATCTGGAGAGCTTGCCCTTATCGCTGTGATGGTCTGGGCAAAATGGGTTGCGCCGCCATCATCTAGATCATCTCTGTCAACAGATGTAATCACCACATGTCGCAGGCCAAGGCGGGCAACAGCCTGACCAACATGTTCTGGTTCATGCGGATCAAGCAAATCCGGCCTGCCAGTTGCCACATTACAAAAGGC